>JBPCJG010000023.1:0-7686 GCA_051005515.1 Longimicrobiaceae bacterium | reverse complement strand
CCCCACACCTCTTCTCCCCGCTCTTGCGGCGACAGCGGAACGGCGTTTTTCCTCTGGCGCCTCGCCCCCCCTCTGCGGTGGGCGCGCAGCGTTTGGGAACCTGTCGCCCGAAGCCGCGTAGAAGTGAGCGTTCCACGCTCGATTCAGCACCCGGCTTCCCGCGCAGAATCCCTATCGATGGTGAGCTGTCACGAGTTCATCTCCACGTACAGCGACTACCGCGACGGTCTGGTCGGCGCCGGCCTCGCCCGGTCGCTGGCGAGACATCGGAACGAGTGTCCCTCCTGTGCGCGGTACGACCGGGTCATCCGCAGGGGAGTCGAGGTGGCCCGCAACATCGACGGACCCTCTCCCTCGAGGGAGTTCCTCCCCCGCCTGCAGCACCGCATCTATCATCTGGAAGACGACTTCCGCCCGGATCCTTTCGGTTCCGGCGTGTCGGTGGCGCTGCTCCTGATGATTTCGGTGGTGTTCGGCGTGTCCGCGTGGCTGCCGGCCGTGCGTGCCGCGAGCGAGCCCGCCCGGCTGCCGGCGATCACCGCCCTCGCTCCGCTTCCGGAGCAGGCTCCTCCGGCCGAGGCGTTCCCCGCTGCATCCATTTCCAGGCCGCTTGCGGAAGCCGAGGTCCCACGCGGCCTGACGAACCTGGATGCGGCGGCGCTCGGCTGGACGCGCTCCCCCTTCGCCGCCGGCACCGGCGAGGGTCTGCTCATCGGGTACTCGCCCCGGCCGTAACGCCGCGGCTCCGTTCTCCTCGGTGCCGTCACCCGCTTCCGAACGCCTCCTCCGGTCCCTTTGCAGGGACAGGCGTGGAGGCGTGTTCTTTCTCCACGGAGACGAACACCACCTGCGTGAAGAAGCGGTCCAGCTCCTCATGGGGGCGCATCTGGATCCCGCCACCCGCGACTTCAACCTCGACCCCGTGCGCGGCGGAGAGGTGGGGGCGGACCAACTGGCTTCGCTGATCGCCACTCCGCCGATGATGGCCGAGTGGCGTACGATCGTCGTCCGGGACGCGCAGCAGCTCGCATCCTCCGCACGCGACGCGATCCTCGCGGCGGCCGCGGCTCCACCTCCCGGCCTCGCCCTGGTCGTTTCCGCGACGATCCCCGCCGGCTCCAAGGCACGTTTCTACTCTCAACTGAAGAAGACCGCCACCTCGCTCGAGTTCTCGCCGCTTGCCGTCGACGAGCTCCCGGGGTGGTTGATGGAGCGGGCGAGCACCGTGCTCGAGGTCACGCTTGAGCCCGAGGCCGCGCGCGAGCTGGTAGTGCTCGGGGGGAGCGCATTGGGACCGCTGATCACGGAGCTGGACAAGCTGGCGGAGTACGTCGACCCGCGGGAGACCATCTGCGTCGAGGATGTGCGTGAAACGGTGGCGCCCGTCACCCGCGCCGACCGATGGAAGTGGTTCGATACGGTGGGCGAACGCCGCTTGGCGGACGCCCTGAGGGAACTCCCGGACCTGCTCGACTCCGGAGAGAACGGAGTCGGGCTGGTGATCGGCCTCGGCGCGCATCTGCTCCGAGTCGCCCTCGCGGCTTCCGGCGGAAGCCGCGCCCTGGAGCAGGAGCTGAAGCCGTATCAGCGGTGGATGGCGCGCCGCATCGCGCCCCAGGCGCGGCGCTGGACCGCGTCGCAGCTCGACGGCGCGCTCGCGGAGTTGCTCCGCGCCGACCGACTGCTGAAGTCGGCCTCCCTCACTGACCGACAGGTTGTGGAGGAGCTGCTGCTCCGCCTCCATGCCCTCGGCGACGTCAGGTCCGCCGCGTGAATACCGACACCCCGCTGATCCGGCAGTGGCGGGAGATCAAATTGCGACATCCCGACGACCTGCTGCTCTTCCGGGTCGGTGACTTCTACGAGATGTTCAACGAGGACGCCGAAGAGGGGGCGCGCCTCCTCGACCTCACCCTGACGAGCCGGAACAACGGCAGCTCGCGCGCGCCCCTGGCAGGGATACCAGCGCATTCCCTCGCCCCCTATCTGCGACGCCTGATCGGCCACGGCCGGCGGGTGGCGATCTGCGAGCAGGTCGAGGAGGCCTCCGAGGCGCAGGGGCTCGTCCGCCGGGAGGTGACGGAGATGGTCACCCCCGGTGCGGTGCTCGCCGACGACCTGCTCGACGCGCGGCGCGACAACTATCTCTTCGCGGTCGCGGGAGATCCCGACCTGGACGAAAGGCTCGGGACCGCGCGGGTAGAGCTTTCCACGGGAGAACTCACTCTGCGGGAGGTGAATTCGGCGGAGCTGGACGACGTGCTGGCCGCGGTCGAGCCGGCGGAGATCCTCCTGCCGAGGAGCTGGGAGGGACGCGTCTTACCCGCTGCCGAGGCAGCGACCTTGACCTTCCGTCCCGACTGGATCTTCGATCCGGCCACCGCGGCCGACGAGCTGCGCCGGGGACTGCGGGTGCACGGGCTCGACGGCTTCGGACTGGGCGGTGGAGACGCACTGCTGGTGGGAGCGTGGGGGGCGCTACACGGCTATCTGGCGGAGATCCGTCCAGCCGGGTTCACGCACCTGCAGCCGCCGCGCACCGAGCGCGGCGACGACGCGATGGTCCTGGACGAGATGACCCGCCGCAACCTGGAGCTGGTAGAGCCGCTGAGAGGCACGGGCCGGGAGGGCACGCTGCTGGCGGTGATCGACGCGGCGGTCACGCCGATGGGGCATCGGCTCCTGCGGCGCTGGCTGCTCGCTCCGCTACTCGACCGCGGGCGCATCGCGGCACGCCTGGAGGGAGTGGCAGAGCTGGTCGCGGACGTTCCGCTGCGCGACGGGGTTCGCGGTATGCTGGGTGAGGTTCGGGACCTCCAGCGGTTGGCCGTGCGCGCCGCCACCGGCAGGGCGTCGCCCCGCGACCTCGCCGCTCTGGCCGGGTCTCTCGAGCGGGAGCCGCGGCTGGCGGAGGTCCTCGCGGACGCCGGCGCGCCGATCCTGCGGTACGAGCGGGAGCTGGTGACGGCGCTCGACCCGCTTCGGGAACGCCTGCGCTGCGCGCTCGAGCCGGAACCCCCCGCGAATCTCACGGAAGGCGGCGTGATCCGCCGCGGGTACTCCGCGGAGCTGGACGGGCTGCGCGACGCGCGCGACGGCGCCGTCGATTGGATCGCCGCGCTGCAGGCACGAGAGCGTACGCGCACCGGGATCGCTTCCCTCAAGGTCGGCTTCAACAAGGTGTTCGGATACTACCTGGAGGTGACCCGGGCGAATCTGGAGCGCGTGCCGGACGATTACCATCGCAAGCAAACGCTGGCGAACGCCGAGCGCTATTTTACCCCGGAACTGAAGGAGTGGGAGGAGCGGGTGCTGGACGCGGAGCAGAGGGTCGAGACGCTGGAGTCGGCGTTGTTCGCCGAGCTCCGCGAGCTGGTCGGTGAACAGATCGCGTCGGTGCAGCGCGCCGCTGACCGTTTGGCGCGCCTCGATGTGCTCGCTGCCCTGGCAGAAACCGCAGCCCGGCGCGGCTACACCCGGCCTGAGCTGCACGACGGCTACGAGCTCCAGCTGGGCGGCGCCCGCCACCCCGTGGTCGAAACGACGCTCCTTCCGGGAGATTTCATCCCCAACGACGTCGTGCTCGGCGAGGCGGGGCGGGTGATGGTGCTCACGGGTCCCAACATGGCGGGGAAATCGACGCTGCTGCGGCAGGTCGGGGTGATCTGCATCCTCGCGCAGATGGGGTCGTTCGTGCCGGCGGCCGATGCCCGGCTGCCTGTGGTGGACCGCGTCTTCACCCGGGTCGGCGCCTCGGACCATCTGGCGCGGGGGCAGTCTACCTTCATGGTGGAGATGCATGAAACCGCCGCCATCCTGCACGCGGCGACGGCGCGGTCACTGGTCCTGCTCGACGAAATCGGCAGGGGAACCGCCACCTGGGACGGCTTCAGCGTGGCGAGCGCCGTGACGGAATACATGCACGACGTCATCGGCGCCAAATGCATATTCGCGACGCACTACCACGAGATGACGGAGCTCGCCACCCGCTTTCCGGGGGTGGTGAACTTCAGCGTGGCGGTGCGCGAAGTGGATGATCAGATCGTCTTCCTGCGGCGGCTGGTCGAGGGAGGCGCGGATCGCTCGTACGGAGTGGAAGTCGCCCGCCTCGCCGGGATGCCGGATCCGGTGGTCGCCCGCGCCCGCCAGATCCTGGCCGCGCGGGAGCGCGCGGCAGATCCTCCATCCGCCTTGCCCCTCCCGGATGCACAGCTCCCGCTCTTCGCCGAAATCGCTCACCCCGCCGTCGGACGGCTGCGCGACCTCGACACCGACCGGCTCACGCCGCTCGAGGCTCTCCAGCTCCTGGCCGAGTTGCACCATAGCGCCGTTTCGGATAGCGACTGATTCCATGCCCGCTTCGCGCACCCTTTCCATGTTGCCTTTCCTCCTGCTGCTGCTCCCGCTGCTCGCGGCCTGCGGGAGCACGCCCGTGCCGGAGTCGCCGCCGCGGCAGATCTCCTCGTCCACCTTCTACTATCCGGAAGAGCTCTGGGACTCGGGTGTCGAGGGCGAGACCACGCTGCGGGTGTACGTCGCCGCCCATGGCAGGGTAGACACGGCGCGCGTCGAGCGCTCCAGTGGGTATCCCGGCTTCGACTCAGCCGCCATGCGCGGCGTCGGCGATCTGCGCTTCACGCCGGCGCAGGGCGAGGGTGGCCCCGTCGGCACCTGGGTGCTGCTCCCCGTCCGTTTCGATATGAACGCATCGCCGCGCTCCGGCGACACCACGCCACCCCTTCCGCCGAGCCGTTGATGCCCCCCCATCTACGTCCCTACGACGACGTCCTGGGCGTCATCGGCTGGACTCCGCTGATTCGCCTCGGTCGGGTGGCACGGGGGATCCGCACGCCAGTGTACGGCAAGGCGGAGTTCATGAACCCGGGCGGGTCGCTCAAAGATCGCATCGGTCCAGCGATCATCGCAGCGGCGGAGCGGGAGGGGCGGCTGCAGCCGGGCGGGACCGTGGTAGAGGGCACGAGCGGCAACACCGGAGTGGGGCTGGCGATCGCCGCCGCGGTGAAGGGATATCGCTGCATCTTCACGATTCCGGACAAGATGAGCCAGGAGAAGGTGCGGCTGCTGAAGGCATTCGGCGCCGAGGTGATCGTCACCCCCACGGCCGTCCCCCCGGACCATCCGGACAACTACGTGATGATGGCGAAGCGGATCGCGGAGCGGAACCCGAACGCCATTCTCGCCAACCAGTTCTACAACCAGGCCAACCCGGAAGCCCACTACCGCACGACCGGGCCGGAGATCTGGGAGCAAACCCAGGGACGGGTGACGCACTACGTCTCGGCCGCCGGCACGGGGGGCAACGTCACCGGTGTCGGCAGGTACCTCAAGGAGCGCAATCCGGCCGTGCGCGTGATCGCCGGGGATCCCGCGGGTTCGGTTCTGCGGGAGTACGCCAGGTCGGAAGAGCTCGTCGAGGGGAGCCCGTACAAAGTCGAGGGGATCGGACAGGACAAGATTCCCGGAACGCTCGACCTGTCGGTGGTGGACGAGTGGCGGACGGTGGACGACCGCACCGCGTTCGGTATGGCGCGGCGGATCACCCGGGAGGAGGGTCTCTTCGTCGGTGGGTCCGCCGGTCTCATCGGCCACGTCGCTCTGGAGGTGGCGCGCGAGGTGGACGACCCCGACGCCTGTGTGGTCTTCCCGCTCTGCGACACCGGCGAGCGGTATCTGTCCAAGCTGTACAGCGACGAGTGGATGCGGGAGAACCAGATGCTGGAGCCCTCCCGGCTCACCGCCGACGATCTGGCGTCCTCCAAGGAAGAGGGCGCCCCGGGGGAATTGGTTTGCATCGCGCCCGATACGCCCGTACGACGGGCGCTCGAGCTGGTCGCGGCGAACAACGTGTCGCAGCTGCCGGTGATCGCCGCTGGAGAGTGTGTGGGGCACGTCACCGACGCGACGCTGATGGCCCGGGCGGTGGAGACGCCCACCATTCTCGACGAGGCCGTCGGCAGCCTGATGGACGCCCCCCTCCCCGTGATCGACGGCCACGTGGACGTGAACGGTATCACCCGGCTTCTCACCCGACACAACCCCGCCGTGCTGCTGCGCCGCGATGGTGCCCTGAGTGGCATCATCACCCGCTATGACGTCGTCAGGTATCTTACCGCCGGCCTCTGAAACCCTCCGCGGGCGCTCGCCGACCCTTCCGTTACGCAGACGTGACTCCGCGCCCTTTCGAGCCGGGTGGAGGGATGCTAAGCTAGAGCCTTCCGGGTGACTCGGCCCGCTCATCCCACCCTCCGCTGGAGAAAGCGATGAAGCGCACTTGGTTCGCAACTCTGCTGTGTCTGTTCGGGCTCTTCGCGCTGCCGATGGGTGCCCGCGCTCAGGGCGTGACCACGGCCGCGGTGAGCGGAACCGTAACCGGGGCGGAGGGTGCCCCGCTCCAGGGGATCACGATCACCGCTACCAACACCGCCACGGGAACGCAGGCACGGGTGGTGACCCGCAGCGACGGCCGCTACCTGCTGTCGGGATTGCAGCCCGGCAGCTACCGTCTCGAAGCCCGTGGGCTCGGCTACGCTCCGGCGACGCGCACGGGCGTCAACCTCGCCCTCAGTCAGACCGAGGAGGTGGACTTCGGCCTTGTCTCGGAGGCGTTGGCGTTGGAAGGGCTCACGGTCAGCGCCGAGCGCAGCAACGACGTCATCTCCAAGGGGCGCACGGGCGCCTCCACGGTGGTGAACGATTCCGCGATCCATCGCCTGCCTACCATCACGCGCGACTTCACGGACTTCACCCGCCTGACTCCACAGATCTCTACCGGCGGCGCCGGCACCAGCGCCGCGGGACGGAACAACCGCTTCAACTCGATCCAGATCGACGGGGCGGTGAACAACGACCTGTTCGGCCTCGCCGCGAGCGGCACACCGGGGGGACAGGCGGGCACCAAGCCGATCACGCTCGAGGCCATCCAGGAGTTCCAGGTGGTGATCGCTCCCTTCGACGTCCGCCAGAACGGCTTCACCGGGGCGGGGATCAACGCCATTACCAAGTCGGGTACCAACGAGCTCGACGGCTCCTTCTCGTTCTACGGGCGGAACCAGGACTTCGTCGGCAACTTCAACGTTCCCGGAACGGGCGAGGAGTCGGACGAGGTAGCCGACTTCGACGAGAGTAATTTCGCCGGCGCGGTCGGTGGACCGATCCTGCGCGACCGGCTCTTCTTCTTCGTGGCCGGCGAGCGGACCACCCGCTCGGCTCCGGTCAACACGGTGGTAGGGACGCCGAGCACCGGGCTCAGCGTCGCTCAGGCCGAGCAGGTGGCCGACTACCTGCGCACCACGTTCGGCTACGACGCCGGAGCGATCGGCGCGGTGAACCTCGACCGTGAAAGCACCAACCTCTTCGGGCGGCTCGACTTCAACATCAATGGGAGCAACCGGCTGACGCTGCGGCACAACTACGTGGACGCCGGCGACGACAATTTGAGCCGCGGCTTCACCTACAACCTCGGCAATGGCGGCTACCGCTTCAGCAGCACTACCAACTCCACGGTAGGGCAGCTCAACAGTCAGATCGGCGGCTTTTTCTGAGGTTGCCCCGTTTTGGTGGACAGGTGAAGGCTTGGGAATGTACGGGAGTTTTCCATGCGCTGCGAGGAGAGCCCCTTGGGGCGGCTCCCCCGCAGCAGCGTGTGGAAAACTCGGCCGCGCCTGG
>JBPCJG010000022.1:0-5280 GCA_051005515.1 Longimicrobiaceae bacterium | reverse complement strand
GTGGCGGGGCTGGCGTCGTCGGGCGTCGTACCCGGGCTCACCGTGGTGCTGGTAGGCGATGACCCCGCCAGCGCCGCGTACGTGGGCGCCAAGGCGCGCGCTTGCGAAAAGGTGGGGATCACGGAGCGAACGCTCACCTTGCCGTCCGACGTCGGGCGCGAGGAGCTTTTCGGCGCCATAGACGGTCTGAACGCGGACCCCGGCGTGCATGGAATTCTGGTGCAGCTCCCGCTCCCCGAGCACCTGGACTCCAAGCAGGTTCTTTCCCGCATCCGTCCGCACAAGGATGTGGACGGCTTCCACCCGCTGAACGTAGGGCGCGCCTTCGTTGCCGACCCGCGCGGCTTCGTCCCCGCGACCCCCGCTGGCGTGATGGAACTGATCCGGCGGGCGGAGATCCCCACCCACGGGCAGCACGCGGTCATCCTCGGGCGCAGCCTGATCGTCGGCAAACCGCTGGCGTCGCTGCTGATGGCCCCGGGAGCCAACGCCACCGTCACGCTCGCGCATCGCCACACTCCCGACATCACCGTGCACACCCGGCTGGCCGACATCCTCATCGTCGCCGTGGGCAAGCCGGGACTCGTCACCGCAGACATGGTCAAGCCGGGCGCCACCGTGATCGACGTCGGCATCACGCGGGTCCCCGATCCCACCGCCCCGCGCGGCTACCGCCTCACGGGCGACGTCGATTTCGCGGGCGTCAGCGAGGCCGCCGGAGCCATCACGCCGGTGCCTGGCGGGGTGGGGCCGATGACCATCACGATGCTGCTGCGCAACACGGTGGAGGCGGCGCGCCGCTCGGGTCGGAAGGAGCCGGAGTGACGCAGGGCCTTTTCGCCACTCCCTACGCCGCTTCCGAGCGGACCCGAGCATCGGAACCGCGGGTGTGGTCGGTGAGCCAGGTCAACACCGCTGCCCGCCGGTTGCTGGAAGGTGCGGTGCCGCCGCTCTGGGTCGCGGGCGAAGTAACCAACTTCACCCGCGCCCGCTCCGGACACTGCTACTTCACCCTGCGCGACCGCGAGGCGCAGATCCGCTGCGTGATGTGGCGAGACGAGGCGCGGCGCCTGCCGACCGCCCCCGAGGAAGGCATGGAGGTGCGCGCGCTGGGGCGCCTCACTTTGTACGTCGGCAGGGGCGACTTCCAGCTTGCGGTAGCGGCGCTCGAGGGACGCGGCGAAGGGCTCTGGAAGCTTGCGTTCGACCGCCTGCGTGCGCGGCTGCAGGCCGAGGGGCTGCTGGCGCCGGAACGCAAGCGGCGGCTGCCGCTCCATCCGGCCTGCGTGGGCGTCGTCACCTCGCTCGAAGGGGCCGCGGTGCGTGACATCCTTTCAGTGATCCGGCGCCGCGCGCCCTGGACCCGAGTGGTGGTCTGCGGGTGCAGGGTACAGGGAGATGGCGCCGCGGCGGAGATCGCGGCCGCGATCCGGCGTTTCGGGAATGCTCCGGCGGATCTGCTGATCATCGGCCGCGGGGGTGGCTCTCGAGAAGATCTCTGGGCCTTCAATGAAGAGATCGTCGCACGGGCAATCGCGGCGTCCGTGATCCCGACCATTTCTGCCGTGGGGCACGAAACCGACCTGACCATCGCAGACCTGATCGCAGACCTGCGGGCGCCTACGCCATCCGCTGCTGCCGAGGCGGCGGTCCCCGACGGCGAGCAGCTCCTGCGGGCGCTGTCCGCCTTGGGGGACCGACTCGTAGCCGCAATGCGGGGGCGCGTCGCCGACGCGGGCCGCGAGGTCGCGGCCCACGTCGCGGCGCTGCGCAGCGCCGCGGCGCGCGACCTGATCGCGCGGCGGGAGCGGCTCGGGAGCGCCGCCCACCGGCTGAACGCACTGTCGCCGCTCGCCGCGCTGGCGCGCGGGTACGCCGTCCCGCTCGATGGGGACGGGCACGTCCTGCGGACCCTCGGCGACTTCGCCGCGGGAGATGCGTTCCGCCTGCGGGTGGCGGATGGTGTCGTCCCCTGCCGGGTGGAAGACACGCCCGAGCCGCTGTAGTGAAGGAAGAAACCCCGGCCGGTTCGCTGGAGTCCGCGCTGGCGCGCCTCGCGGAGATCGTCGCCGAGCTGGAGAGCGGGTCGCTCGAGCTGGAGGAGGCGCTGGCTCGATTCGCGGAGGGTGCCGAGCTGCTGCGCCGCGCCGAGCGCATCATCGGCAGCGCCGAGCAGCGGGTCGAGGAGCTGCTCGCGGACGGCGCCCTGCGGCGCTTCGCGGAAGCGTCGGACGCCTGACGCGCAGACGGAGCGGGATGAAATTCGAGCTCGCGCACTTTCTCGCCCGGGAGCGGCAGCAGATCGATGGAGCCCTGGCCGAAGTCGCCCGTGCGGCGGCGCGCGGAGCGCCCCCGCGGCTCGCGGCGACGCTCGAGTACGCCCTCGCCACCCGCGGCAAGCGCCTGCGTCCGATCCTTTGTTGCGCCGCTTTTCGGGCGTCCAGCGGTTCGGAGCCGGACGATGCGGTCCGCCGCCTGGCGTGTGCGCTCGAGCTGATCCACACCTACTCCCTCGTCCACGATGACCTCCCCTGTATGGACGACGACGACCTGCGGCGCGGGCGGCCCACCGTGCATCGCGTTCACGGCGTCGCGTCCGCGATCGCGACCGGGGCTGCCCTGATCCCGCTGGCGGCGGGCGTCGCCCACCGCGCCGCGGGCTCGCTCGGCCTTCCCGCCGCTGGGGTGGCGGCGCTCGATGGCGAGCTCTGCCGCGCCGCCGGAGCGGCTGGCATGGTGGGCGGGCAGTGGCTCGACCTCGACGCCGAGCGGACGCCGCCGTGCGGAGATACCCTCGCCCGCATCCACGGGGCGAAGACGGGCGCCCTGCTCGCCGCTTCGCTGACCATCGGTGCTCGGGCGGGGCGGGCCACGCCCGAGGTGCGGGCAGCGCTCGGGCGCTACGGCGAGCACCTCGGGCTCGCCTTCCAGATCGTGGACGACCTGCTGGATCTCACGGCGGACGTGGGCGCGCTCGGCAAGCACACTCGCAAGGATGCGGCGCGCGGCAAGGCCACCTACCCCGGGGTGCACGGGACGGACGGCGCGCGCCGTCTCGCGGAAGACGCCATCGCCGCCGGCGTGGCCGAGCTGCACCGGGCCGGGGTGCGCTCCCCCGAGCTGGAAGGGCTCGCCGCCTACGTCGTACGGCGGGAAAGGTGACGAGGCGAATGCCGCAGCGAAGGTGCAAGTTTGTACGCCGGCACGGATCTGGATACATTCGAGGCGCGGCGCACCGCGCCGCCGCCCCCCGACTCCCAAAGGAACGGACGCCGTGTCGCTTCTCGACCAGATCGGTTCTCCCGCGGACCTCCGCGCCCTGCCGGCGGAGCAGCTGCGCCCGCTCGCAGACGAGCTGCGCGAGCGGATCGTGGACGTGGTCTCCTGCCACAAGGGGGCGCACTTCGGCTCCAACCTCGGCACCGTCGAGCTGACCATCGCCCTGCATCGCGTCTTTGAGACGCCGCGCGACCAGCTCGTCTGGGACGTCGGCCACCAGGCGTATCCGCACAAGATCCTCACCGGCCGCAACGCCGACTTCCCCTCGATCCGCAAGCGCGGCGGCCTCGCTCCCTTTCTGCGCCGCGAGGAATCGGAGTACGACGTCTTCGGGGCCGGCCACGCCGGCACCTCCATCTCCGCCGCGTGCGGGATCGCCGCCGCGCGCGACCTGCGCGGCGAGGAGTTCGAGGTGATCGCGGTCATCGGCGACGGCTCGATGACCTGCGGACTGCCCTACGAAGCGCTCAACAACGCGGGGGACACGGATCGGGATCTGATCGTCGTGCTCAACGACAACCAGATGTCGATTTCCCCGAACGTGGGTGCGATCCACCGCTATCTCACCAACGTCCGCACCAATCCGCTCTACAACCGCGTCCGCGACGAGGTGAAGCGCCTCGTCCACTCCGCGAACCGGCTCGGATCGGTGGGCGAGCTGATGGAAAAGGTGGCGATCCGCTTCGACGACTCGCTCAAGGGCATGGTAGTGCCGGGGATGATCTTTGAGGAGCTGGGCTTCCGCTATGTCGGCCCCGTGGACGGCCACGACGTCGAACAGTTGGTCGAAACCTTCCGGGACATCCGGGGGATGACGGGCCCGCGCCTCGTGCACGTCATCACCACCAAGGGGAAGGGCTTCGGCCCCGCCGAGGAGGATCAGGTGAAGTGGCACGCCGCCGCAAACTTCGACAAGCTCACCGGCGCGGCGCTGAAGAAGTCGTCGGGGCTGCCCCGCTACCAGAAGGTGTTCGGCCAGGCGCTGACGGAACTGGCGGCGGAGCGGCCGGAGGTGGTGGCTATCACCGCGGCGATGGCGGGTGGCACCAGCACCGACATCTTCCAGAAGGCGCACCCGGAGCGCTTCTTCGACGTCGGCATCGCCGAAGCGCACGGAGTCACCTTCGCCGCGGGGCTGGCTACGCAGGGGATCAAGCCGGTGGTGGCGATCTATTCGACCTTTTTGCAGCGGGCCTACGACTCGATAGTCCACGACGTGGCGCTCCAGGAGCTGCCCGTGCTCTTCTGCATGGACCGCGCGGGGGTGGCGGGAGACGACGGGCCCACCCACCATGGCGGCCTGGACATCGCGTACCTGCTCGCGGTCCCGGGGATGACGGTCACCGCCCCCAAGGATGCCGACGAGCTGATCGCCCTGCTCCGGCTCGGGATCGAGTGGGAGAACGGGCCGTTCTCGATCCGCTACCCGCGCGACGCGGTGCCGGCCGAGCCGCGCCCGATCGCGCAGATCCCGCCGCTCGAATACGGCGCCTGGGAGCAGCTCCGCGAGGGGAGCGACGTCGTCCTGCTCGCGACCGGGACGATGGTGCTGCCCAGTCTGGAGGCCGCCGAGCTGCTCGCCGGGGACGGGGTGGACGCCGCGGTGGTCAACTGCCGCTTCCTCAAGCCACTCGATGAGGGGATGCTGGAGCGGCTCTTTCCGTCGCATGTCCACGCGCTGACGGTGGAGGAGGGGACGGTAGTGAACGGCTTCGGCAGCTACGCGCGGTCCCGCATCGGCGAGAGCTGGCCGCAGGTGGAGACGGCGTCGCTCGGCATCCCCGACGCCTGGGTGCCCCACGGCGACCGCGGCGAACTGCTCGAGGAGCTGGGGCTGACGCCGGAGGGGATCGCCGCCCGCGCCCGCACCCTGCTCAAGGCCGAACGGCGGGCGCCGCTCCGCGAAAGCGCCTGACGAGCGGAACGGAGCGGCCGGCGGGCGGCGCCCGCATCGGCGTCGTCGGACACCCCAGCTACGCCACGCTGCACGAAACCCTCGCG
>JBPCJG010000021.1:0-14034 GCA_051005515.1 Longimicrobiaceae bacterium | reverse complement strand
CCCAGCGTGCCGGCGCGAACATAGCGCCGGAGCACCTGCGCCACTTCCAGATCGATGAGATGCGGAGCGTGAAGGGATTGCTCGTCGTCGAGCAACTCGTCGGCGACCGCGGCGGCGGTGGCGGTCTGGAGGATCAGTTCCAGCACTACCGATGCATCTACGACGATCACCGGCTATCGCGTTCCGCGCGGAGCGCGTCCGCTACGGACTCGATCGGCGCGATCGGACGGCGGGTAGCCAGACGCGCGCGGAGCTCGGAAGGCGTAGGGCGCGCAGCGGCGCGCTCCAGCTCGCGCAGCAGGTAGTCGGACAACGTATGGCCTGCTCGCGCCGCGCGGACTTTGAGTTCGCGGTGGAGGTCATCGGGGACGTTGCGGACCTGAACCATCTTTGACATGTGCAGAACATGCGAGGGTGCCTCGTGCATGTCAAGCATCACGCTACGGCCGTCGTCGCACCAACCCGATAGCGAAAAGGGCCGCGGCCGAGTTGGAGAATCGTCTGGCGGGCGAGGGAGGATACGGTGGGTAAGGAAACGGATTCGGGGCCATGGCAGAGCGGGGTCTCGCGGCGTATCATTCTTTCGACCCTTGGGTACGCGGCTACTCTCAATCCACCTTCGTCTGCCATCCTGCCATGCAGCTCGCCTTCCCCACTCGACTCCCGTCGCGAGCGCTGCTCGCCGCGTCCGCAATCGCGCTCCTGCTGCTGGCGGGCTGCGGCGAAGACGGCGGAACCACCACGGTCGAACCGCCAGAACCGGAATTCCGGCTCGTCTCCCTCGAGTCGCTGGCAGCGAGTACGGCTTTCCCGCTCGGGCCTCGGCTGGCGATCAACGACGCCGGCCAGATCGCGGGGTCGCCCGGAGACCAGAGCGGCGTTCCTGCTCGACCCCATCCGCTGACGTAGCGCTCGCCGCAATGGTTTCGCTCTTCGACATCCTCGGCCCCACCATGGTCGGCCCCTCCTCGTCGCACACGGCGGGGGCGTGCCGGCTGGGTCTGATGGCCCGGGCCATCCTCGGCGACACGCCCGAGCGCGCGACCATCCGGCTGCACGGCTCCTTCGCTGCGACCGGGGAGGGGCACGGAACGCACCGCGCGATCATCGGCGGGCTGGCGGGGCTGGCGCCCGACGATCTGCGCCTGCGCTCTGCCTACGACGCCGGGACGGCTGCGGGGATCGAGTGGAGCTTCGAGGACGTGGATCTCGGAGAGGAAGCGCACCCGAACACCGCGCTCTTCGAGCTGGAGCGCGGCGGCGAGCGGGTGCGGCTCCGCGGCGCCTCGGTCGGCGGTGGCCGCGTGGAGGTCACCGAGGTGGACGGCTTTGCGGTGGCCCTCGGCGGTGACTACCATACGCTGGTGCTGCTCGCGCACGACGAGCCCGGGACCATCGCAGCGGTGGCGGGAACGCTCGCCGCGCACGGGGTGAACCTGGCCACCATGCGGGTGGACCGGACGGGACGTCACCAGGACGCGCTGATGACCATCGAAGCCGATGAACCGATCGCCGACGACGTGCTCACGGAGATCCGCGGCTTTCCGTGGCTGCGCTGGGCTCGCCGCATCGCCAGGATCAGCTGATGCACCGCTCCGTCGAAGCGCTGCTGCGCGACGTCGGCGGCACCGCCGACGAGCTGCCGGCCGTCGTGCTGCGCAGTGAGGCCGACGAGAGCGGCGTCGCCCCCGCAGCGATCCGCGCGCGCATCGCGACTACGCTCGGCGTGATGCGGACGGCGATCGACGAGGGGCTGCGGGGCGAGGTCCACTCGCCCTCCGGAATGACCGGCGGGCGCGCCCGCCGGCTCTGGGAGAACGGGCCCCGGCTGCTGGGGCCGCGCGTCACGGAAGTGCTCGCGCGCGCGATCTCCACCCTGGAAGTGAACGCCGCGATGGGGTTGATCGTCGCCGCGCCGACCGCGGGGGCGGCCGGGGTGCTCCCGGCGATCCTGATCTCGCTGGAGGAGTTCGAGCAGATCCCGGACGAACGCCTCGTGGACGCCATGCTCGTCGCCGGCGGCGTCGGCGGCGTCATCGCGCACCGGGCGTCGCTTGCCGGGGCCGAGGGCGGATGCCAGGCAGAAACGGGGACGGCGGCAGCGATGGGTGCGGCCGCCGTGACCTGGCTGCAGGGCGGTACACCCGAGCAGGTGGCGACTTCGGTGGCCCTCTGTCTGCAGGGGATGCTGGGGCTGATCTGCGATCCCATCGGCGGACTGGTGGAGATCCCCTGCATCTACCGCAATGCCTCGGCGGCGATGCAGGCCGTCGCAGCCGCCGAGATGGCGCTCGCCGGGCTGGACTTCCCGGTATCGGCCGACGAGGTCATCGATGTGATGGGCGAGGTCGGCCGGCGCATGCCGGCGGCGTACCGCGAAACCGCGCTGGGCGGGCTCGCCGCCACACCGTCGGCGCGCAAGCTGGTCCAGCTCCGTCCCTCGTCGGGGCGGCCGACCGGGATCAGCGCGTGAGACAGCGCGAAACCGGCGCGCGACGACCGACGTAGAGGACGCTATGAGTTGGATCCTCGTCATCTTCGCCTTCATCTTCGTGCTGGGCCCCCTGGCCAAGGCCTACGCCGACCGGATGAACCGCACTCTGCCCCCGCCCGGCCCGCCCGCCCAGGCGGAGATCGGCCGCTTGCGCGAAGAGGTGGACCGCCTTGCCGCCGAGGTGACCCGCCTTTCCGACGAGCAGTCGTTCATGCTGCGGCTACTTTCCCCCGAGGCGCGGCTGCGCCTCGAACGACCCGACGAAGCATCGGACCCCCCGCCCCCGCGAACGGAGACCGGCTGATGGTGACCAGAGAAGACGTGGAAAGCTTCCTGCTGCGCACGGAGATGGAGCACGAGGAAGTCAAGGAAGGCATGTGGACTCTGTACGTCGGAGCCGACGGGGCGCAGCTCGTCATCAACCACTCCCCGCCGCTCCTCCTCTTCCGGCTCAAGGTGCTGGACGTGCCGGACGACCAGAGCCGCTGCTCGGAGCTGTACCGTCGGCTGCTGGAGCTGAACGCGATCGATCTGGTGCACGGGGCGTACGGCATCGAGGAGGACGATGTCATCCTGAGCGAGGCGCTCGAGCTGGAGAATCTGGATTTCAGCGAGTTTCAGGCTACCGTAGACGCGATCGGGATGGCCGCCGCGGGTCATGTCGAGGAGCTCGCCCCCTTCCGCGCCTGCTGAGGAGCTGTCATGGGAATTTTCAACCGAATCTCCACGATGCTCCGTTCGAACCTGAACGATCTGATCGCTCGGGCGGAAGATCCGGAGAAGATGCTGAACCAGCTGATCCTCGACATGCGGGAGCAGCTCACCAAGGCGAAGCAGGAGGTGGCGGTCGCCATCGCCGACGAGCGTAAGCTGAAGGCCCAGGCAGAGGACGAGTACCGCCAGGCGCAGGAGTGGGAGAAGCGCGCCATGCTTGCCGTGCGCCAGGAGCGCGACGACCTCGCGCGGCAGGCGCTGCTCCGCCAGCAGGAGTACGGAGACCGCTCGCAGACTCTGCAGGAAACCTGGCAGCGGCAGGCGCAGGAGACGGAGAAGCTCAAGGACGCGCTCCGCCAGATGAACACCAAGATCGAGGAGGCGCGCCGTAAGAAGAACCTGCTCGTCGCGAAGCAGAAGCGGGCGGAGGCGCAGCGGCGCATCCACGAAACCATGTCCGGCCTTTCCGACCGCTCCGCCTTCGAGGCGTTCGACCGCATGGCGGCACGGGTGGAGGAGAACGAGCGTCGCGCGTTGGCGGCGGTGGAAGTCTCCGAGGAGCTTTCCGGCGATCCGCTCGAGCGCGAGTTCGCGCAGCTCGGTTCGGGGGTGGGGGGTGAGGACCACCTGCTCGAGCTGAAACGGAAGATGGGAATCCTGCCGCCGGCCCCTGCCGAGGAGACGCAGATGCTGAGCGACGGGGAAGGGGCCCGCCAGCTGTCCGCGGGTAACGAGAACGATCGCGTCCAGGAAGCCGAGCTGATTGCGTCGTTCGAGTCGCTCGAAGACGAGGAGCACGGCGCGGCGTGAGCGGCACGACCGCCGCGGCGCGCGGCCGCGGCTCGTACGGCGTCCTGATCGCCACGATCTTCGCGGCGCTGCTGCTGCTCTTTCTCTACAGCGTCGCGCAGGTCCTCATCCTGCTCTTCATCGCGGCGCTCTTCGCGGTGTACCTCGGCGCCATCACGGACTTCCTGCAGCGCCAGCTCAAGGTGCCGAGGGGCGTGGGGCTGGCGACCGCGGTGGTGCTGACCCTGACGCTGCTCGTGGGGATCGGCTGGCTGATCGTCCCTCCGGTGCTCCAGCAGATGCAGGAGCTCGTCGGCGCCCTGCCGGCGCTGCTCACCATCTGGGAGCGGGACCTCCGCGACATGGTAGGCCGCTATCCGCTCTTCGCCGGCATGCTCCCTCCCGCCGACGCCGACGGGGGCTACCTGGCGGGGATCCTCGGGGGCGTCAGCGGCTACTTCGCTGGCATCTTTCCGTACGTCTTCGGCGGCCTCCACATCATCATCGACATCTTCGCCGTCCTCGTCATGGGGATCTACATGACCCTGCGGCCGGCGCTCTACCGCGATGGCGTGGTGGCGCTCGCGCCCCCCGTCCACCGGGAGCTGGTGCGGGACATCCTCGGGGAGCTGGGCAACACGCTCCGCAGCTGGCTCGTGGGGCAGATCATCGCGATGATCTTTCTGGGGGTGCTCACCTATATCGGCCTGCTCGCCCTGCGCGTGCCGTACGCGCTCGCATTCGGTGTGTTCACCGGCCTCGCGGCGATCGTGCCCTTTTTCGGTACCCTGGTCTCGACGCTCCTGCCCGCCTTCTTCGTGCTCCCCACGGCGGGGATCGGCCACGCCCTGCTGGTGGTCCTGCTTGGCGTAGTCGTGCACCTGATCGAAGCCAACATCGTCCTCCCCATCATTCTGCAGCGGCAGGTGCACCTACCGCCCGTGCTCTCGATTCTGAGCGTGCTGGTGATGGCGGAGCTGCTGGGGGCGTTCGGCTTGTTGGTGGCCGTGCCGGTGCTGGCGACCACGCTGGTGATCGTGCGGCGCATCTATATCCACCGCCTGCTCGAAGGGCGCGGCTTCCGCCGCTCCAAGCGCGACGCCGCAGTGCAGATCCAGCTTCCCGGGTCGGCGCGCTGGGTGCATCCCTCCGCCGCCGAGCTGAACCTGACCTCGCTGCTCGAAAAGCTGCAAAGCCGTCCGGCCGCGGCCCCGGCGGGAGATTGAGCGGAGCGCGCTACCTGATCCTGGCCGAGGGACGCTTCGGCCCGGAGTCCTCGAAAACCGCGAACAGCGCGATCCGCTACCTTCCCGAGCGCGTCGCGGCCGTGGTCGACAGCCGCCTGGCGGGGAGCACGGCAGGCGAAGTACTCGGCTTCGGCGGAGAGATCCCGGTGGTGGCGAATTTCGCCGAGGGAGTGCGGCACGATCCGAATGCGTTGCTGATCGGCATCGCACCGCAGGGGGGGCGGCTGCCGGAAGACTGGCGGGCCGCGCTGCGGGGGGCGCTCGAAAGCGGGATGGATGTGGTCAGCGGCCTACACAATTATCTCGCCGATGATGCGGAGCTCGCCGCCCTCGCGCGGGCCAGCGGTGCGCGCATCCACGATCTGCGCCGTCCCCCCGCCGACCTCCCCGTCGCCACGGGCCGCGCCCGCGAGGTGGACGCGCTGACGGTGCTGACGGTCGGCACCGACTGCAATCTCGGCAAGATGACGGCTGCGCTCCAGATCCGCGCGGCGCTGCGGGCGCGGGGAGTGCGGGCGGGGTTCGCCGCCACCGGGCAGACGGGAATCCTGCTCGAGGGGCGGGGGATCGCCGTGGACGCGGTTCCGGCCGACTTCATCGCCGGCGCCGCGGAGCGGCTGGTGCTCGAAGCAGCAGCCGACAACGACGTGGTGCTGGTCGAAGGTCAGGGATCGCTCGTCCACCCCGGCTATTCCGGAGTGACGCTCGGACTCCTGCACGGCTCCATGCCCGACGCGATGATCCTCTGCCACCAGCCGTCGCGGCGGACGCCGTTCAGCACCGGCGGCGGCTACGAGTGGATGACTCTGCCCGGTGTCGCCGAGATGGTCGAGATCAGCGAGCGCGCCATCGCCCCGCTACGCGAGTCGAGGGTGATCGGCATCGCGCTGAACACGCACGATCTGTCGGAGCACGCCGCGCGAGAGGCGGCCGAACGCACGGCGTCGGAGACGGGGTTGCCGGTCATCGACCCGGTGCGCTGGGACGCGGAGCCGTTGGCGGAGGCGGTTGTGGAGGCGCGGCGGTCGAAGACCGGCCGAGCGGTTCGATAAAATCGCCCGGCTCTGCGTCGCTGCTCGTCGCCCGGCCCTGCGACGTAGCGTTGCTACGCCTCGGTCGGGACTCCTCACGCTCCTTGATCTGGACGATTTCTCTTCACCGGGGAATCGGGACGAAACGACAACAACGACAGGAGCTTCCCTCTGCTACCAAGTGATAGTCCCCTGCTTTGTCGTATCGATCTCCTCGGTTTCACCGCTTCCGAAGAGGAACTTCTCGGTGTTCTCCAGCAGGAACTTGCGTGCGTCCGGGTCGCGCAGGTTGAGGCCGTAGTGGTTGATCAGCATGGTCTGCTGCTTCAGCCACTCGTCCCAGCAGACCTGGCAGATCTCGGCGTGAATGCGCTGTCCGAGCTCGTTGTTGAAGGGGGCGAACGGCTGCTGCGTGCGGGTTTCGCCGCAGCGGGTGCACTCGATCTCGGCCATGATGGGCTCGTGGATGGCGTGAAACGGCGTGCCGGTGCCGACCCGGGCGCCGGCTCCGCGAAGGGCAATATAGCCGCTCCGCGGGGGGAGCGTCCAACCTGACTCTGCCGGCGCGGATCTCGCCCGACGGGCTCGTCGCCACCTGGAACCCGGCGCTCACCCGCGGCCGCACCGTCATCCTCCTCGTTCGTGGAGTATCGGGAGAGACCGTCGCGCGCGCGTCGCTGAACAGCGGCCGGGCGCGGGTGAGAGAAGGGGAGCGGATCGAAGCGGTGCGCGTGCCGAACGAGTGACGCGAAGATAGCGTCGCCCGATTGGCCGACGGGCGATCGATCCATTACTTTCGTGCGCCATGGATATCACCATCAACTGCAAGCTCGCGGGCGCGCTCGCGGAGCAGATGCGGGGAGCCCAGCGCGAGCTCACGCAGCGCTGGCTGGACCGTATCGTCGCCCGGGTGACGGTGGCACCGGAGCAGGTCTTTCCCACCGAGGACCTGCTCGACCACGTGCCGCTGCTGGTCGCCGGCATCGCGGACTACCTGGAGGAGCCGTCGGAAGAGGTCACGGCCGACGGTCCCGTCGTAGCCAAAGCAATCGAGCTGGGGGAGCTCCGCTTCAGCCAGGGCTTCGACGCGCACCAGATCCTCAAGGAGTACGAGATCCTGGGCGGTGTGCTCTTCGCCTTTCTGGTCCGCACCGTCGATGGGATCGAGGAAGAGTGCACACGCGGCGAGCTGCTCGCCTGCGCGCAGCGGCTCTTCCGGGCCATCTCGGTGATCCAGCAGGTCACGATGACACGCTATCTGCGGGTGGTGAACAGTCGGGTGCGGAGCCGCGAGCAGCAGCTGCGGGGCTTCAACCGCATGCTGTCGCACGAGATGAAGAACCATATCGGCGCCATCCTCGGGGCGGGGCAGCTGCTCGACGAAGGCTGGCTGGAGCAGGATGCAGCGACGCGCGAGAGGTTTCTGGGGATCATCAGGAACAACGCGGAGAAGATGCAATCGGTGCTCGCAGACCTGCTCGAGCTCTCGCGGCTGGACGGGGAATCGCGCAGGCACCGCAACGTGCTCCTCCCCGAGATCGCCGCCGAGGTGGCGCGCCAGCTCCGCGAAATGGCGGTAGCGAGCGGGGTCGACATCCGCATCGGCGACCTCCCCCCCGTGGAGGTGAACGCGCCCGCGCTGGAGCTGTGCCTCTCGAACTACGTATCCAACGCCATCAAGTACCGCGATCCGGCGGCACCGCAAAGCTGGGTTGAGATCCGCGGTCGGGTCGAGACGGAAGGGGAGTCGCTGCCCTCCGAGTTGATCGTGTCTGTACGCGACAACGGCCTCGGCGTGTCCGTCTCCGCCCGGAAAAGGTTGTTCGAACGCTTCTTCCGCGCGCACGACGACCTCGTGGACATCGCCGGCACCGGGTTGGGTCTCAGCATCGTGCGCGAAACCATAGAATCACTCGGCGGGCGCGCCTGGGCGGAGTTCGACGAGCCGGGTGTTTCACGCTTCTCGTTGGCGATCCCCCTGCGGCGGAGCGATGACGCCGACGCACTCGACGCCGAGCGCGCCGCTTCCGCATAGCGGTCCCCTCGTCCGCTAGATGAAGCATCCCGTGCTGGTCCCGGTCGAACCACCGGTCGCCCCGGCGGAGTTCAGCCGTGCCGTCACCCGTAATCTCATCCGTACCCTCGCGCTCGACCCGTCCGTCGCGAGTGAGCGCGACGTGTATGTCGCCACCGCGTGGAGCGTGCGTGACGAACTCGGCGAGCGTTGGGCCGCTACGCGGCTGCGTCACCAGCAGGCGGGAGTGAAGCGCGTCTACTACCTGTCGCTCGAGTTCCTCATGGGGCGCACGCTGGGCAACGCGCTGCTCAATCTCGCTCTCGAAGGCACCGCCGAAGCGGCCCTGGACCGGCTCGGCTACGACCTGGAGGAGCTGGAGCGCCGGGAGCCCGACGCGGGGCTCGGGAACGGCGGCCTGGGGCGCCTGGCCGCGGGGTATCTCGATTCGATGGCGACGCTCGACATTCCCGGGTGGGGGTACGGCATCCGCTACGAGCACGGCATCTTCCGGCAGCGCATCGAAGACGGCGCGCAGGTGGAGATGCCGGACAGCTGGCTGCGCCGCGGCAACCCCTGGGAGGTGCCGCGCGCCGACCGCACCTACACCGTGCAGTTCTATGGCGGCACCGAGAATTGGCCGGCGGAGGACGGCAGCGGCACCACCCGCCACGCCTGGACCGGCACGCGCGACGTGCTGGCGATGGCGTACGACACCCCGATCCCTGGCTACCGCAACGGCGTCGTCAACACCCTGCGCCTCTGGGCGGCGAAGGCGACGGAGGAGTTCGACCTCGGCGACTTCATCCGCGGCGACTACGTCGCGGCGGTCGAGGAAAAAAACCAGAGCGAGACGATCTCCAAGGTCCTCTACCCGCCCGACGATACGGGGAGCGGCAAGGAGCTGCGCCTGAAGCAGCAGTTCTTTTTCGTTTCCGCGACGCTGCAGGACATCCTGCGACGCTTCCGCGACGAGCACGACGACTTCGCCGACCTCCCGAGTCAGGTACAGATCCAGCTCAACGACACCCATCCGGCGCTCGCCATCCCCGAACTGATGCGGCTGCTGATGGACGGGGAAGGGATGGCGTGGAACTCGGCCTGGGAGATCGTGCGGCGCACGTTCGCCTACACCAATCACACCGTACTCCCGGAGGCGTTGGAAGTCTGGGGCACCGGGCTGCTCGCGAACCTGCTGCCGCGGCACCTCGAATTGATCGAGGAGATCGACCGCCGCTTCCGCGAGCGAGTGGTTGCCGAGTTTCCCGGAGACGAGGCGCGGGTCGAGCGCATGGCGATAGTCTCCGGCGGCGGCGTCCGCATGGCCCACCTCGCGATCGTCGGCAGCCATACGGTGAACGGGGTGGCCGATCTGCACGCGCGCATCCTCAAGGAGCGGATCTTTCCCGATTTCGACCGGCTCCAGCCGGGCAAGATCATCGGCATCACCAACGGCGTGACCCAGCGCCGCTGGCTGCAGCTCGCGAACCGGGGTCTGGCTGCACTGATCAGCGAATCGATCGGCGACGGCTGGATCACGGACCTCCCCCGGCTGCGGGAGCTGGAGCCGTTCGCGGAAGAGGCGGAATTCCGCGCCCGCTGGCGAGCGGTCAAAGCGGACAACAAGAGCCGCCTCGCCGCGCTCGTCAGCCGGGTAGCGGGGGTGGAGCTCGACCCCGCGATGCTGATCGATGTGCAGGTGAAGAGGATACATGAGTACAAGCGGCAACTCCTCAATGCCCTACGCGTCGCCGACGCGTACCTGTCCCTGCGCGCCGATCCGGCGCTGGAGCCGGTTCCCCGCGCGGTGCTCTTCGGTGGCAAGGCGGCGCCCACCTACTGGACCGCGAAGCTGATCATCCGCCTGATCAACGCGATCGCCGAGCGGGTGAACGGCGATCCCCGAACCGCCGGGATACTGCGCGTCGGCTACCTCCCCGACTACCGCGTTTCGCAGGCGATGCGGATCTTTCCGGGAAGCGACCTGTCGGAGCAGACCTCCACAGCCGGTTTCGAGGCGTCCGGCACGGGCAACATGAAGTTCGCGCTGAACGGCGCGCTCACCATCGGTACGCTCGATGGCGCCAACATCGAGATCGCCGACGCGGTGGGGCGCGACAACATGTTCATCTTCGGCATGACTGCGGAAGAGGTGGTGGCGCTGCGCGCCAGCGGCTACCGGCCGCGGGAGGCGTACGAGGGCAGTCCTCGCTTGCAGCGGACGCTCGACTGGATCGTCTCGGGCGAGCTGTCGCCCGAGGAGCCGGACCGTTTTCAATTCCTGGTGGACGACCTGCTGGAGCGCGATCCCTTTTTCACGCTCGCGGATTTCGACGACTACCTACGGGCGCAGGAAGAGGTGGACGCGGCGTACCGGGACCCGGAGCGCTGGACCCGCATGGCCATCCTCAACGTGGCGCGTTCCGGGTACTTCAGCAGCGATCGCTCGGTGCGCGAGTATGCCGACCGGATCTGGAAGCTCTGACGGGCTGCGGTAATCGCCGCAGCTCGGCGTTGCGCTTCGGCCGATCTCACTGCGGCGTACAGCAAGTACGCCTCGTTCGCCCGACCTTGCGCGCCTTGATATGCGACGATTTCCTTTGCGCGTCCTACCGCAGGGGCCCTGGTGAAAGCCAATGACGCGTAGCAGAGGTCTGGCGGTCACACTGCTGTTTCTGATCGGCGCCTGCGCGCTTCCCGCCTCTTTTCCGACGCCGCGGACATCGCCTCCGCTCGTACAGGGCGAGTTCCGCGGCGTCTGGGTCGCGACGGTCGCCAACATCGACTGGCCGTCAGAGCCGGGTCTGGATCCCGCACGGCAGCGGGCGGAGCTGCTCGCGATCCTCGATCGCGCCGTCGAGCTCCACCTGAACGCGGTGATCCTCCAGGTCCGCCCCGCGGCGGATGCTCTCTACGCCTCGGAGCTGGAGCCCTGGTCCGAATACCTCACGGGCGCGATGGGGCGGCAGCCCGATCCGCCGTACGATCCGCTGCAATTCGCCGTAGACGAGGCGCACCGGCGCGGCCTGGAGCTGCACGCCTGGTTCAATCCCTACCGGGCGCGGCACCCCTCAGCCCGATCACCTGTCTCCTCCGACCACATCAGCACGACACGCCCGGAGCTGGTGGTGCGCTACGGCGACTACCTGTGGATGGATCCGGGCGAGCCGGCCGTCCAGGATCTGACGGCGGGGGTGATCCTCGATGTTGTGCGCCGCTACGAGATCGACGGGGTTCACCTCGACGACTACTTCTACCCGTATCCGGAGCGCGACTCTGCCGGCATCGTCGTCCCCTTTCCCGATGAGACGAGCTGGGGCCGCTACCACGCGTCGGGGGGAGAGCTGAACCGCGGCGACTGGCGCCGCCACAACGTCGATGTGCTGATCGAGCGGATCTACCGGGAGATCAAGGAGGCAAAGCCGTGGGTCAAGTTCGGCATCAGCCCCTTCGGCTACTGGCGTCCCGGCTACCCGCCCGGCATCGGCACCACCTTCGACCCGTACGAGGCGATCTACGGCGACGCCCGGCTCTGGATCCTGGAGGGATGGGCCGACTACTTCACGCCGCAGCTCTACTGGCCCATCGCCCGCCCCGACCTCAGCTACCCGCTGCTGCTGCGCTGGTGGGTGGAGCAGAACGAGCGCGGGCGCCACGTCTGGCCGGGCAACTTCACAAGCCGCGTTGTCTCCGCGGAGCCCGAGCCGTGGCGGGCGAGCGAGATCACCGGGCAGATCTACGTCACCCGCGGCCAACCGGGGGCGACCGGCAACGTCCACTTCAGCGCTCGCGCCTTCAGTGTGAACCCGGATTCGCTGGTCGAGCGGCTCCTGGCGGGACCGTACGCGGCGGCGGCGCTGATCCCGGCCTCGCCCTGGCTGGGGGCGGAGCCGCCGGGAAGGCCGCGGCTCGTCGTCGAGCGCGATGCAGTGGGTCAGCCAGTCGCGATCATCGCTGAACCGACCGGGCGGGTGTTGCCCACGTGGTGGGTGGTGCGAACGCGGCGGGCGACACAGTGGCGGACGCAGATCGTGCCGGCGTTCGGACAGGCGCATCGGGTCGGGTGGAGCAGCCCGAACAGCGCGCCCGACGAGGTCGTGGTGTCCGCGGTCGACCGGGTCGGCAACACAGGGATGACGGCTGTCGTTAAGGTGGTCGGCAGATCGCCCGATCCATAATGTCATGACGTACGTATTGACGCCGTGTAACGGCCAGGCTACCCTTCTGTGTATGGCCGCCAAGTCCCAGCACCTCCAGATTCGAGTCACTCCGCGCCAGAAGGCGGTTCTGAAGCGGCGGGCGGCAGCCGCGGGACAGGATCTTTCGAGCTACGTCCTCGGGCGAGTCCTACCCGCTGGGGAGCACCGCTTCGCGGAGCTCCTGACGCTGCTGAAGGATGGAGCGGAGCACCGCTACGTCCTGGCGGAACTCAACGAACTTCTCGCCGGTCTCGCTCCCGCGGAACTTCGCTTGACCGTCGCGCAGGCAGACCCTTCCGGCCTGTCGGATTTTCTCCAGAACTATGTAGCCGCGATGGTCGAACAGGCGTGCCATCTGCAGCGTGTTTCTTTTCCGGAGTGGACGGCGCGAGTGGCGCCGCTCGAGATCCCCTACTTCGCTGCACCGCTGAACAGCTTGAGGCTGCATCTGCTTCGCGCCTCTCCGGTCGCCTTCAAGCGACGCAACATCTTTGTCGATGCGTCGATTGGAGCGCGTGTCTGAACTCCTGAGCAGCCGTGGCTGAGGCGGTTGTTGCGCTCACGCGTGAGGACATCCGCCGGCTGTTCGATCTTCTGAACGCCGAGCTCGCTTCCCAGGGAGTCGAGGGAGAGATCTATCTGGTCGGAGGCGCTGTCATGTGCCTCGTCCTCGATGCGAGACTTGCGACGCGCGACGTGGACGCTTTCTTCCGCCCGGCTAAAGCAATCCGAGAGGCGGCGGCGCGAGTCGCGGCTAGAACGGGCGTATCCGAGGGTTGGCTGAATGATGCGGTAAAGGGGTTTCTGAGCCCACAGGGGGACTTCGAGCCGTATCTCGAGCTTTCCAACCTTCGCGTCTTCGCAGCGCGACCCGAGTACCTGCTGGCGATGAAGTGTGCGTCGATGCGGTTCGGGGAAGAGTTCTCTGATCTCGAGGACGTGCGATACTTGCTGCGCTACCTGAACATCTCCACCGCCGAAGAGGCGCTCGATCTGGTCACCCGCTACTTCGACGAGAAAAACCTTCCGCCGAAGAGCCGATTCGCGTTGGAAGAGCTGCTCCCACGCTGAGATCTCGCTTCAGAGATGGTTGACGCGGCACAGGGCGCGGGTACATTGCCCCGGCGTGTCCCGCCTCCATCGCCCCCACCTCTTCCTTTCGTGACGCGAACCATCCTCGCGTCCGTGCTCTGCGCCGCTTGCGCGGCGGCGGGGTCGTTCCCGGTGCCGCCGGCGTCGCCGGCGATATCCCCCGGGACGGAGACGTCCGAATCGCCCGCTGCGACCGCCCCCGCGAATTGGGTAGACTCCACGCTCGCCTCGCTGACGCTGCGCGAAAAGATGGCGCAGCTGCTGACGCAGTGGCCGGATGAGGAGTACGTCGAGCTCGACTCGCCGGAGTTCGACCGGCTGCGGCGCTGGGTCGAGGAGGACGGCGTCGGTGGGGTGATCGTCTCGATCGGGCTGCCGCACAGCTACGCCGCCAAGACCAACGCGCTGCAGCGGCTCGCGAAGGTGCCCCTGCTGATCGCGTCGGACATGGAGA
>JBPCJG010000020.1:0-7405 GCA_051005515.1 Longimicrobiaceae bacterium | reverse complement strand
TTCCTTCTGCGCCTCCCACGCCTCGCGATCCGCGGGCGTCCGCTCGACGGGTCGGATCAGGAACGCCCCGGCAGGCGTGCTCACCGGCTCGCTGACCTGCCCGATCGGTACACCGAAGGCCGCGCCGACGGCGGCGTTCGGGCCCCCGAACACGGGGTTTCGGCTGGCCCGGCTAAACGGCCCGGCCGTCTTCACTGCGAGCCCACGCTCCCGCGCCACTGTGGCGAGCGGCTTGCCCGCGCGCACTTCGGCTACCATCCGGGCACCGATCGCCGCCGCCCGCTCCCGCTTCTTCTGCAGCGCGAGTTCCCGTCGGATGCGGGGCGTGGCTTCGGTCAGCGGCACCGTGCCGGCGTGAGTGTATCCCTTCGGCCGCACCAGGTAGAAACTCTGCGTGTTCTCGAACAGCTCGCTGATCACGGGCCGCTCTTCGGGCTCCTGCCCGTACCATTCGTCGCGCACCCAATGGAGCCCATCGAGCGCCGGGCCGACCCCCAGGATGAAAGGGGCGCCTTCGGAGATCGTCACCTCCGGGCGGACTTGGGCGCCGGTCGCCCGCGCCGCCCGCTCCAACCCGACCTCCTCCGCGAGCGCCTCGAGCGAGTCCGCGCGCGCGTAGAGACGGTCCGTCTCCTCCTCCGAGCGGGCGAAGGGAATGAGGATGTGGCTGGCGGTCACCTGGTCACCCTCTCGTTCGGCCACCCGGATCAGATGATAGCCGAAGGGAGTCTGGATCGGCTGCGAAATCTCGCCGCTCGGGAGCGAAAATGCCGCCTCCTCGAAGGCAGGCGTCATCTGTCCGCGCCCGAAGGTGCCGAGTTCGCCTCCCGCGTCACGCGACGCCGAATCCGCCGATTCCCGGCGCGCCACTTCCGCGAAGTCCGCACCGCCGACCAGCTCCTCCCGCACCTCGCGCACCCGCCGCAGCGCCCGCGCCGAATCCGCGGCGGTGGCTCCTTTGCTCAGGTACGCGACCGCCGCCCGCGCCTCCGCAGGCCGGGTGAACTCGTCCTGGTGCGCCTCGTAGTATGCTTCGATCTCCTCGGCACTCACCGTCACCTCACCCGGCACGAGACGGGCGGGGTCGAGGGCGACGTATTCGACCGTCGCCGTTTCCTGACGGTCGCGCCAGGCCTGCCACAGGTCTGCGTCCGAAACGTAGGCTCCGGCCGCGAGCTGCCGGACCAGCTTGCTCTGCGGGATCACCGAGCGGTAGTACTGCTCGAGCTGCATGAGGAGCTGCTCGTTCGCCGTGGGCCCGGAGATGAAGCGCTGATACTTCTGCAGGTCGAAGCGACCATCCGTCTGGAAGATCTCCTGCTGCATCAGCTCCGGAAGCGGACTGTAGAGCGCCGCCTGCTGAATCTCCTCGTCGGTGACACCGATCCCACGCCGTTCGAGCTCGCGTTGCATCAACGTTTCGTTGACGAGTTGGTTCCAGGTCAGCTCCTCGACCTCGCGTATCTGTTCCGCGGTGAGCTGCTCACCGCCGCTGTTCTGGCGGACCTGATCGTAGATCTCTTGGTACGCCGTCTGCCACGCCTGGTAGGTGATGGGCGCGCCGTCCACGCGGCCCAGCTCGCCCGATCCGACGGCGGTGCCGTCGACGCGGGAAAGCGCCTCCATCAATCCCCAGAGCCCGAACACGATCGCCACGATGACCATGACGATCTTGCCCGCCTTGCCGCGCATCTGTTGCAGCATGAGCGTTTCCGCTGAAAATGTCGGTGATCTCCCGTTCCGGCGTCAGCCTACCGGAGCGGTTGTGAACAAGCGAAAAAAAGCTACCCCCGGCCATCACCCCCCGCAAGCGAAACGAAAGCGCCCGCTCTCACCGCCGCTTCGTTGACACGCCGTCGCGGCCCGGTGTAACTTGCTCTCCCTTCACCTTCCTCCGGGTTCCGCCCTCCCCGCTCGCGCTCCACGTATGTCGTCCATTCCGCCAGACACCGCCGCCGAGGTCGAGAAGCTGGAAGAGCTCCACCAGCAGCACCCCGAGGGGCGCTACTTCGTTCCCCTCGCGGACCGCTACCGCAAGCTGGGCATGGTCGAGCAGGCGGAGGAGCTGCTCCGGGAGGGGCTTCGCAAGCATCCGGACTACCTATCTGCCCACATCGTGCTGGGCGGGTGCCTGGCAGACCGCGGGGTGCTGGAGGAGGCCGGCGACGAGTTCCGCTACGTCCTTTCCCAGGACCCGCAGAACCTGATTGCCCTGCGGACGCTCGGGGAGCTCGCGGCGCAGGGCGGGCGCGGCGCCGAAGCAGAGCGCTGGTACGGCGAGCTGCTGGCCGTGGATCCGATGAACAAGGAAGCGCGACAGGCGCTCGATGCCCTCGCCGGCGAGCGGCCGGAACCCCGCGCAGCGCACTCCGATGACGCACGGGCCAGCGAGGTGCCGTCGCCGGTGGACGGGACGGACCCGCTGCAGGACTGGGGGACGGTTCTGTTGGACGACCCGGGCCCCCCATCGCTCGACGTGGAAGCCGACCACTTCGATACCGCCACATTCTCCGAAGTGACCTTCACGACCGCGGGCGGCGACGATGAGGAGCCGTCCGGTGGGGCCGAGCGTGCCGACGATCTGGACCTGAGTCTGCTGGACACCGAGCCCGACCGGGCGTTCGCCGACGCCCCGTCGGACGAAGAGGGGTGGACGCTGCTCGATTTCGGCGGCAACGAATCCGCAGAGGAAGACGTCGCCTCCGAAGAGGACGAGGAAGAGGTGGTCACCGAAACCATCGCCGACCTGTACGCGCAGCAGGGACTCCATGATCGCGCCGCGGGCGTGTACCGCGAATTGGTTCGGCGACGCGGAGGGGACGACGCGCTCGAGGCGAAGCTCGCTGCGAGCGAGCGTGCGCAGCGCGACGAGGAGATTGCGGACGAGGTGCCCGCGGACACAGCGGATTTTCTCACCTTCTCCGAAGACGAATTCGGCGGAGCCGACTCCGGCGACTTCGTCTTCGGAACGTCGGCGTATGGCGACGAGGAGCCCGGGGCGGCGCCGGTCGCCGCGTCGGAAGCGGAGTCGCCGCCCGAAGGCAACGCCTTCGCCGCGTCGTTCTCGCAGGGCTTCGAGGGGTACGACGAGGTCGAGGCCGAGTCGGCGGAACCCGCTTCCGACGGATCGGCGCCGGCCATCCGGGCCTGGTTCGCCGACCTGCTCGATTGGACCCCCGGCGCCGCGCGATCCGGAGCGGCGGCGGCCGCCGCCGCGACTCTGCCCGCCGACGAGGAGCCCTGGGCGATGAGCCATCCGGTGCCGGGGCCGGACGAGCCCGAGCCGCTGGAGTCACTCGCTTTGACGGACGTCGGGGAGGCGGAGCCGGTCCCGCCGGAGGCCGAGACACAGACGGAGCAGTACGGAGAAGACGAGGAAGACCTGTCCTGGCTCACGGACATCCTCGACGATGGCGCGGATTCCGCGGACGGCCAGGAAACAGACGCGCCGGCGCCCTCGGCGGAGGCACCGCAGCCGCTGGAAGAAGCCGGCGAGGGTGCCGAAACGGAGCCGGGAGACGAGGATCTCGCATCGTTCCAGGCGTGGCTGCAGAGCCTGAAGCGCTGAGCATCGCGGTAGTCCACGGGCCGAACCTGAACCTGCTGGGCGAGCGCGAGACTGAGTGGTACGGAGACACCACGTTGGACGGCATCGACGCCGGAGTCCGGACGCTCGGGAGGGAGCTGGGAGTGCACGTCTCCACGTTTCAGGCGAACGGGGAGGGGGCGCTGGTAGACCACGTGCAGGCAGCGGCGCGTGAGGTAGCGGGGTTCATCGTCAACGCGGGTGGATACACCCATACCAGCGTGGCGCTGCGCGACGCGCTGCTCGCCGCCAAACGCCCTTTCGTGGAGGTCCACCTCTCCAACGTCTTCGCCCGCGAGCCCTTCCGACACCGCTCGCTGCTCGCCGATCGGGCACTCGGGGTGGTCTGCGGGTTCGGACCGTTGGGGTACGCGCTGGCGCTACGTGCGCTGGAGCGGCATCTTCGCACCTCGCGCTCCGCTCCGGCGACGGCTCACGCCGAGCAGGGCGCGCGCTGAGCGCAGCAGTCGACTTCGAGCAGAACGCAACACGGGAGAACGCGTGGCATCTACCGCAGATTTCCGCAACGGGATGACCCTCCAGATGGACGGCAACCTGTACACCATCACCTACTTCCAGCACGTCAAGCCGGGGAAGGGAGGCGCCTTCGTACGGACCAAGCTCAAGAACGTCCTCACCGGGGCCGTCACCGACAAGACGTTCCGCGCAGGAGAGCGTGTGGACGAGGTTCGCCTCGAGCGGCGTCCCATCCAGTACAGCTACACGGACGGCCATCTCTACTACTTCATGGACATGCAAACGTTCGAGATGATCCCGCTCCAGGCCGACGTGATCGGTAGCGAGCAGCTCGACTACCTGAAGGAAAACATGGAGTGCGAGGGCCTCGTCCACGACGACCGGGTCATCACAGTGGAGCTTCCCAACTTCGTGGAGCTGGAGATCGTGGCTACCGAGCCGGGGGTGAGGGGTGATACGGCGCAGGGCGGCACCAAGCCCGCGCGGCTCGAGAGCGGCGCGACGGTCCAGGTGCCGCTCTTCGTGAACCAGGGAGATGTGATCCGGGTGGACCGCCGCGAGGGCAAGTACATGGAGCGGGCGAACCGATGATCGATCTCGAGTTCGTACGCGGCCTGATCGCCGCGGTGGACGGGAGCGGCATCGACTCGCTCGAAATCTCCCGCGGCGGAACGCGCATCCGCGTAGCCAAAACCCCGCCCGCGGCGGTGAACAACGGCCCGGCTCCCGCCGCCATCGCTCCCCATCCCGCAGCGTACGCTGCGCCGCCGGCGGCCGCATCACCGCCGCCAGCGGCCGAAGGCGAGAAACCGACGGCCGCCGCCACCGAGCCGGATCTGGTTGAGGTCAAGTCGCCGATGGTCGGCACCTTTTACGCCGCGCCGGCTCCGGAGGCCCCGCCGTACGTCGAGGTCGGGTCGCGCGTGGTCAAAGGGCAGACGCTCTGCATCCTCGAGGCGATGAAGCTGATGAACGAGCTCGAGGCGGAGCTCGCGGGTACCGTGCGGGAGGTCCACGTGGCGAACGCCGAGCCGGTCGAGTACGGGCAGGTGCTCTTCCGGATCGATCCCGACTGACGATGGAGGTCCGCCCGATCTACGACGACGTCGCACCGGAAGCGGAGGACCGTGAGTTCGTCCTGCGGGAAGCCCTGGAGGAGATGGTCCGCCAGGGGGCGTCCGACCTGCACCTCAAGGCCGGCCGACCCCCGGTGATCCGCGTGGACGGCGAGCTGCGGATGACCGATTTCGCGGCGCTCCGGCCCGACGACCTGCGACGCGCCGCGGATCAGATCCTGAGCGCGCGGCAGCGCGAGGTTTTCGCCGACAAAAAGGAAATGGACTTCGCGGTGGGCGTGCAGGGGCTCGGGCGCTTCCGTACCAACGTCTTCCAGCAGCGGGGCACGCTCGGCTTCTCGTTTCGTGCCATTCCCTTCGAGGTGCCGGGTCTCTCCGACCTGCAGCTCCCGAACGTGCTGGAGGGGATCTCGCTCGCGCCGCGCGGGCTGGTGCTGGTCACCGGCGTCACCGGGAGCGGCAAGTCAACGACGCTCGCCGCGATGATCCGCTACCTGAACGAGCGGCGGGCGCTCAACATCGTCACGGTGGAGGATCCCATCGAGTTTCTGCACCGGGACGCGAGGTCCATCGTCAGCCAGCGCGAGGTAGGCAGCGACACCCATTCCTTCCACGACGCCCTGCGCCACGTCCTCCGGCAGGATCCCGACGCCATCATGCTGGGGGAGATCCGCGACCGGCCCTCGATGGAAACCGTGCTCAAGGCGGCCGACACCGGGCACCTCGTCCTTTCCACCCTGCACACTACGGACGCCGCGCAGACCATCGGCCGCGTGATCTCCTTCTTCCCTCCACATCAGCACGAGGAGATCCGCACCATGCTGGCGGCCGTGCTGCGGGCCGTGGTTTCGCTACGGCTGATCCCCCGTTTGGGCTCAGGAGGAAGGGTTCCGGCGGCCGAGGTGCTCGTCAACACGGCTGCCGTCGCGGAGCGGATCCGCAGCGGCGACGAGGAGGGGAGCATCCCGGACCTGATCGCCGAAGGCCGCAACAGCTACGGGATGCAGACCTTCGACCAGAGCCTCATGGACCTCTACCAGCGCCGGCTGATCTCTTTCGACTGGGCGATGCACTACGCCTCGAACCCCTCGGAGTTCGCGCTGCGGGCTTCCGGCGTCGAGTCGGTGTCCGAGACGAATTGGGGGCCCGTCGGCGCGGCCCGGGGCGAAAGCTGAGGCGTGTTCCGTAAAATTCTCATCGCCAACCGCGGGGAGATCGCCCTGCGGGTGATCCGCGCTTGTCGTGAGTTGGGCATCCGCACCATCGCGGTCTACTCGGAAGCCGATCGCGAGTCGCTGCACGTGCGCTTTGCCGACGAGGACGTTTGCATCGGCCCGGCACCCGCGCGGGAGAGCTATCTGAACATCCCCCGCATCATCGCCGCCGCCGAAGTCACCGGCGCCGACGCCCTCCACCCCGGCTACGGCTTTCTCGCCGAGAACGCCGAGTTCGCCGAGATCTGCGGGCGCAGCGCGATCACCTTCATCGGCCCCACCCCGGAGCAGATCCGGCAGATGGGAGACAAGGCGACCGCGCGCCGCACCGTCGCCGCCGTCGGCGTCCCGGTGGTGCCCGGGAGCGATCTGCTCGAGGACGAGGAGGGAGCAGTGGAAACGGCGCAGGACGTCGGCTTCCCGGTCCTCATCAAGGCGGCCGCCGGAGGGGGCGGGAAGGGGATGCGGGTAGCCACCGACCAGGCGAGCTTTCCGCGGCAGCTTGTGATGGCCCGCAACGAAGCCTCGGCTGCGTTCGGAGATCCGGGAGTCTACCTGGAAAAGTACCTGACGCGGCCGCGTCACATCGAGTTCCAGATCCTGGGCGACACGCACGGCCGCGTGATCCATCTCGGCGAGCGGGACTGCTCCATTCAGCGGCGCCACCAGAAGCTGATCGAGGAGGCGCCGTCTCCCGCCCTCACACCGGAGCTGCGCGAACGGATGGGGGATGCAGCGGTGCGCTGCGCGCAGGCGATCGACTATGTCGGTGCGGGCACCGTCGAGTTCCTGCTCGACGAGGACGGCAGCTTCTACTTCATGGAAATGAACACCCGCATCCAGGTCGAGCACCCGGTGACGGAGATGTGCACCGGCATCGATCTGGTGAAGGAACAGATCCGGGCGGCCGCGGGGCTCCCGCTGTCGGTAGCGGAGATGCCGATCGAACTGCGCGGGCACGCCATCGAGTGCCGCATCAACGCGGAGGACCCCGAACGGGGCTTCGCCCCCTCGCCGGGTCTCGTGAACGCCTTCCACCAGCCCGGCGGTCC
>JBPCJG010000019.1:0-3473 GCA_051005515.1 Longimicrobiaceae bacterium | reverse complement strand
ATCCACGAGAACCAGGGGCGCCTCGGCGTCTTCTGGCACACGCAGGGGAGCGGCAAGAGCTACAGCATGATCTTCTTCGCCCAGAAGGTCCTGCGGAAGCTGCCCGGCAACTGGACGTTCGTGATCGTCACCGACCGCACCGAACTCGACAAGCAGATCTACAAGAACTTCGCGAGCGTGGACGCGGTCACGGAGCCCGAGGGGTCGGTCCGCGCCGAGAGCGGGGAGCACCTGCGCCGGCTCCTGCGGGAGAACCACCGCTACGTCTTCACGCTGATCCACAAGTTCAACACCGACGAGTTCGTCTCAGACCGAGACGACATCATCGTCATCACCGACGAAGCGCACCGCAGCCAGTACGACGTGCTCGCCGCCAACATGCGCGCCGCGCTGCCGAACGCCGCCTTCATCGGCTTCACCGGCACGCCCCTCATGGCGGGAGAGGAGCGGACCCGCGAGGTCTTCGGTGATTACGTGAGCATCTACGACTTCCAGCAGTCGGTGGAAGACCAGGCCACCGTCCCGCTCTATTACGAGAACCGGATCCCCGAGCTACAGCTCCTGAACGAAGAGCACTTCAACGAGGAGATGGAGCGGATCCTGGAGGCGGCGGAGCTGGACGAGGAGCAGGAACGGAAGCTCGAACGCGAGTTCGCGCGAGAGTACCACCTAATCACCCGGGACGAGCGGCTGGAGACCATCGCCGACGATCTCGTGCGGCACTTCCTGGGGCGCGGGTACCCCGGCAAGGCGATGGTCGTCTGCATCGACAAGGCCACCGCCGTGCGCATGTACGACAAGGTGCGTGCCCAATGGGACCGGCGGCTGGCGCAGCTCCAGCGCGACCGGAGGACGGCGCCGGAGGAGCTGCGCGAAGAGGTCCACCGCCAGATCTCCTTCATGGAAGAAACCGACATGGCGGTGGTGGTTTCGCAGTCGCAGAACGAGATCGACGACTTCCGGCAAAGGGGACTCGACATCCGGCCCCATCGGAAGCGGATGGTGAACGAGGACCTCGAAACCAGGTTCAAGAAGCCCGAGGACCCGTTCCGCATCGTCTTCGTCTGCAGCATGTGGATGACCGGCTTCGACGCCCCCGGCGTTTCGACCGTCTACCTCGACAAGCCGATGAAGAACCACACGCTGATGCAGACCATCGCCCGGGCGAATCGGGTGTGGGGCGAGAAGCAGAGCGGAATGATCGTGGACTACGTAGGCGTCTTCCGGAACCTTCAGAAAGCGCTTGCGATCTACGGCGGTGGCGGGAGCAACGGCGGCGACGCAGGAACGGAGGGGCCGATCCGGAGCAAGGACGAGCTAGTCCGGGAGCTGGAAGAGCAGCTCCAGGGCACCGTGATGTTCTGCCGGGAGCGCGACATCGACGTCGAGGCGCTGGTGGCGGCGGAAGGGTACGAGCGCATCGCGAAGCTCCAGGACGCCCGCGAGGCGATGCTCGTGGACGACGAAACCAGGAAGCGGTACCTCGCTCTCGACAGCCACCTGAAGCGACTCTACAAGGCGGTGCTCCCGGACCCCGTCGCCGCGCGCTACTCCGCAGTGGTTTCCACTCTGGGGACGCTTGCCGAGATGATCCGTGCGGTCTCCGCGCCGGTGTCGATCCGGGAGGTGATGGGCGAAGTGGAGCGCCTGCTGGACCGCTCCGTCACCACGCAACCCTTCGTGATCCACCCGACCCGGGTTGACTATGGAGCAGGCACCCGGATCGATTTGAGCCAGATCGACTTCGAGCTGCTGCGAGAGAAGTTCCCCGGCAGCCACAAGCGTACCCAGGTGGAGCGCCTCCAGGCCGCGGTGGGTAAGAAGCTGGAGGAGATGCTGGAGCTCAACCGCACGAGGGCGGAGTTTCTGGAAAAGTTCCAGCAGATGATCGCGGAGTACAACGCCGGCTCCAAGAACGTGGAGCGGTTCTTCGACGAGCTGCTCGCATTCACGAAGAAGCTGTCAGAGGAGGAGCAGCGCGCCGTCGCGGAGAACCTCTCCGAAGCGGAGCTCGCCATCTTCGACCTGCTCATGAAGCCGCGTCCTGAGATGACCGACACGGAGGTGAAGCAGGTCAAAATCGTTGCTCGCGACCTGTTGGAAACGCTGAAGCGGGAGAAACTGGTGCTGGACTGGCGGCGCCGACAGCAGAGCCGGGCGGCGGTGCTCACCACCGTCCAGGACGTGCTCGATCGGCTGCCTCGGGCGTACTCCAGAGAGATGTACGACGAAAAGTGCCAGCGGATCTACCAGCACGTCTACGACGCCTATGCCGATGCACAGACGAGCGTGTACGGCACGGCTGCGTAGCCCATCTCCAACACAGGTTGGGATCGCTCCTTTCGCCTGGTTGAAGGCGCCCGTCCGCTCCTCAGAACAACCGCTCGTCCCATGGCACCGGAAACGGCGCCGACACCTCGATTCCGTCCGCGTCAGAATGCGCGGTGTTGATCACGACTAGCGAACCTACCGGCCGCGCGGGGAGGGACGGCACCCGCAGCGCCACGGAGCGCCGCGCATCGTACCAGGCGTCTCCGTACTCGACGGCTGCTCGTGATCCGACATCATTCCATCCGGCGACGTCGGGGGGATCCACCCGCTCGACTGCCGAGTCCGGAATGACGATCCGGACCGCGTGGTGCTGCCCCGGCAGCGTCCGCGGCCGCAGCGCGTGCGCCAGGATCTCGAGAATCGCTCCGGCAAAGCTGTCGGCGGCGTAGACTGCGGAGCGGCCGCCGGAGTTCCAGCGGCCGCCCCAATCCCGTGCTCCCGTTCCATCGAATGGCGGATAACGTACCTTGGTGATCCGCCAGGCGATCATACCGGCAGGGCGTGCTCGATCTTCATGAGCAGCGTCTCGACCTCGCGGGCGCCCAGATCGGTGTGGGCGAGATCGATGGGCCGCTCACCGCCGAGCTGCGGCTGCGCGTGCGTCAGGAACTCGCGCGCCAGCTCCGCATCCTCCCAGACGTACTCCGCGATTGCTGCGAGCCGGGCGAGCCGTTCGGTCCGGGCGCCTTCTTCGGGGGAAAGCCGGGTGCGGCGTCGCAGCGTCGTGCGCGGCACCACGCCGTATTTGATCTCGAGCACGCGCAGCTCCCCGTTGGCGAGCGCCTCGCTCACATGGTCGAGCGATTCGATCGGCAGTCCACGTTCGACGGCGCGGCGCAGGTCTGCCAGGCTGCTCACTGTCTCGCCGAGCGTGGCGGTTCCGCCGAGCTTGGCGGCGACGGCGGAAGGGTCAACGTACATTTTTTTCCCTGTTACGGTATGCGTGTGGCCAGTTGGCCAAAGCTAAGGGCCAGATGGGCGAGGGGCAAGTCATGGGATCCGCGTTCCGCATCCCCGTCCCGGTCGGATTGACGCCTCCACCCGCCGGCGCTACAATCCGGGCTGTTCCGGTGCGTCTTTTTGGCCGATGGCCCTGCGGCACCCGCCGCCTTCCGTACTCCTCATCCGTTCATGGCTTCACC
>JBPCJG010000018.1:0-3283 GCA_051005515.1 Longimicrobiaceae bacterium | reverse complement strand
CCCGAGATCGTGGACTATCACATGCCGCCGGAGGGCGTCTTCCACAACCTGGTCTTCGTGTCCATCCGCAAGGAGTACCCGGGGCAGGCGTGGAAGGTGATGCACGGGCTCTGGGGGATGGGGTTGATGTCGCTTGCCAAGGTCATCGTGGTGGTGGACGATTTCATCGACGTGCAGAACACCACGGAGGCGTGGTGGTACACCCTCGGCAACATCGACCCGGAACGCGACGTGCGTTTCGTCAAGGGTCCCGCCGACGACCTAGACCACGCGGCGCAGCACCCGTCGTACGGGAGCAAGATGGGGATCGACGCGACCCGCAAGTGGCCGGAGGAGGGCTTCACCCGCCGCTGGCCGGAGGTGATCGAGATGGACGAGGAGACGAAGCGGCGGGTGGACCGCATGTGGGGGCGGCTGGGGATCCAACGCTGAGCAGGGGGGCAGATGAAGGAGGAATCGCGGCGCAGCCGATCGATCATCCGGAAAGGGCGGCTCGGCGATGCCGAACCGGACGACCTCGCCGGAACGACGGCAGAGGAGCGAGTCGGAATGATGTGGCAGCTCGCGCTCAACGCATGGGCATTCATGGGAGAGCCGATCGATGCTGGAGCCCGACTTCAGAGACATGTTGTCCGCATTGTCCGCCGCGGGCGCTGAATATCTCGTGATCGGCGCGTACGCGATGGCGGTGCAAGGTTTCCCGCGGGGAACCGGCGATCTGGACATCTGGATCCGTCCCGACCCGGAAAACGCTCACCGCGTCAGAGAGGCGCTGGTGCGTTACGGAGCGCCCGTGGCGGACCTCGAGTCGGAAGAGCTTGCCCGTCCGGGGCTGATCTTCCAGATCGGCGTCGCCCCGTTGCGGATCGACATAGTCACTGAGATTACCGGCGTCGCGTTCACCGAGGCTTGGGTGGAGCGCGAGGAGCGGGAGATGGGCGGTCTGCGAGTTCCGGTGATCAGCAAGCGGCATCTGCTCGTGAACAAACGGGCCGTCGGTCGCCCGAAGGATCTGATCGATGCGGCCTGGCTCGAGGAAGACTGAAATGAGTACTGCCAAGGAAAAAGTTGTCCGGCTGCTGGATCAACTGCCGGGCGATGTCTCGCTGGAAGACATTCAGTATCACATCTATCACATCTATGTACGCGAGAAGGTCGAGCTCTGCGACAATTGCGGCGAGCACTACCTCTCCGAAGAAGTGAGCCGACGAATCCTCGCGATGGGGGAGGAGGCAGTGAAGCACAATGCAGAGGTCGAAGTGCGGCGATATGCGGCTTGAAGCGAGGAGCTCACCACGCGCGTCGGTCCGCCGCAACGTCGGAAGCGAGCCCGCCGCCCTTCGGCGAGCTTCCGGTGGCTGACGCCCTCACCCGCGAGGGGCAGCACGTCCGCGGCCGCGGCCGGCTCGCCGACTATGCCAACCTGGTCAAGCTCCCCCACACGGTCTTCGCGCTTCCCTTCGCGCTGGTGGGAGCGACGCTCGCCTCCTACCGCTTCGCGGTGCGCGCGAGCGACGTGCTGCTGATCCTGCTCGCGTTCACCGCGGCGCGCTTCGCGGCGATGGGGTTCAACCGGATCACGGATCGTGCCTTCGACGCGCGCAACCCGCGGACGGAAGCGCGCGAGATCCCCGCGGGGCGGCTTTCCGTCCGCGAGGCGGCGCTGGCCGTGGCGGTGGCGTCGGCGGTGTTCGTCGCCTGCGCGGCGCTGCTCAACCCGCTCTGCCTCCTGCTCGCTCCCTTTGCGCTGGCCTGCGTCTTTTTTTACTCGTATACCAAGCGGTTCACCCGCTGGGCCCACCTGGTGCTCGGCTTCGCCCTCGCCATCGCCCCGGTCGGCGCGTACCTCGCGGTCGCGGGGCGCTGGAGCGAGCCGGCCGGCGCGCTGCTGGCGCTCGCGGGCGCGGTGCTCTGCTGGGTGGCCGGCTTCGACATCCTCTACTCGCTCCAGGACGCGGATTTCGACCAGGCGGAAGGGCTGCACTCCGTCCCCGCTGCGTTCGGAATCGCGGGCGCGATTCGCGTCTCACGCCTGCTGCACGCGATCGCGGTGCTGTTCTTCGCCCTGCTCGGCGCGCTTTTTCCGGAGCTCGGCGTCTGGTACTGGGCGGCGGTGGCAATGGTCGCCGGGATGCTCGTCTACGAGCAGAATCTGGTGCGCGCAGACGACCTGTCCCGCATCGACGCGGCGTTCTTTGCCGTGAACGGCGCGATCTCCATCCTCTTCTTCCTGCTCGTCCTCGGGGGGCGCGTCGCGCATGCCGGCGGCCGCTGACGCGCCGCTGACGCTCGGCGTCACCGGCGCCTCGGGGGCGCCGTACGCAGTGCGCCTGCTGCGCGCGCTGAACGACGCCGGGGTACCGGTGCGGCTGATCGTCTCCACCTACGGCTGGCGGCTCCTCGCAGAGGAGTCCGGGATCGACGGCGAGGAGGCGCTGCGTGAGGCGACGGGCGAGTGGGAGCGGGTCGAGCTGTACGATTCGCTCGACCGTGGGGCAACGCCGGCGTCGGGCTCGGCGCCTTCGCGCGGGATGGTGATCTGCCCGTGCTCGATGGGGACGCTCGCGTCGATCGCCGCGGGGACCTCGCGCAACCTGGTGGAGCGCGCCGCCGACGTGGTGCTCAAGGAGCGCAGGCCGCTACTGCTCGTTCCGCGCGAAACGCCCCTTTCGCTGGTCCACCTGGAGAACATGACGCGGCTGACGCGCGCCGGCGCCACGGTGATGCCGGCGTCGCCCGGCTTCTACCATCGGCCCGAACGGGTCGAGGAAATGGTGGATTTCGTGGTGGCGCGGATCCTTGACCATGTGGGGGTGGAGCACACGGTGGGGAAGCGCTGGAAGAGCGGAGAGCGCGAAGGATGAAGATCGCGCTGATCTCCGACACGCACGACCTGCTGCGTGACGAGGTGTTCGAAGCCTTCGCCGGAGTGGAGTGGATCCTCCACGCGGGGGACGTCGGGGACGGTGACATCCTCCACGAGCTCGCTACGGTCGCCCCCGTGGCCGCCGTCTGGGGCAACACGGACGGCAGCGAGCTGCGTGAATCGCTCTCCGAGGTTTCCCGCCAGGAGCTGGCGGGATTCTCGGTAGTGCTCGTTCACGGGCACCAGTTCGGCTCGCCTACCCCGGAGCGGGTGGCCGGCCGTTACCCCGATGCGGACCTGGTCGTCTTCGGGCACTCGCACCAGCCGATCATCGAGACCATCGGCTCGGTGCTCACCGTCAACCCCGGCAGCGCGGGACCACGCCGCTTTCGCGACCCGGTGACCGTCGCCCTCGTC
>JBPCJG010000017.1:0-5265 GCA_051005515.1 Longimicrobiaceae bacterium | reverse complement strand
CCGAGCCCGCCCGCGCCGCCCGTCCCGAAGTCCGGGGTGACGCGGCCGGGCCGCCGGCGCTGGAGGCCGACGACTTCTCCTTCTGGTACGGGAGCAACCGCGCCCTGAACGACATCACGCTGAGCGTTCCGGAGAAGATGGTCACCGCGCTGATCGGGCCGTCGGGGTGCGGCAAATCAACCTTTCTGCGCTCGATCAACCGCATGAACGACCTGATCCCCGCAACGCGGCACGACGGGGACATCCGCATCGGTGGCAAGTCGGTATACCGCCAGGAGCAGGACGTGGTCGAGCTACGCAAGACGGTGGGGATGGTCTTCCAGAAGTCGAACCCGTTCCCCAAGTCGATCTACGCCAACGTGGCGTACGGGGCGCGGGTGAACGGCCTCGCCCGCAAGGGTTCGGAGCTGGACGAGCTGGTCGAACGCTCGTTGCGCGGAGCCGCGCTCTGGGACGAGGTCAAGGACCGGCTCGACCGCAGCGCGCTCGGACTTTCGGGGGGACAGCAGCAGCGGCTGTGCATCGCGCGCGCGCTCGCCGTGCAGCCCCAGGTGCTGTTGATGGACGAGCCCGCGAGCGCGCTGGATCCGATCGCGACACAGAAGATCGAGGAACTGATCTACGAGCTGAAGGAGAGCTACACCATCGTGATCGTCACCCACAACATGCAGCAGGCGGCGCGCGTCTCCGACTTCACCGCCTTCTTCTACATCGGCGAGCTGGTGGAGGTCGGGCCGACCGACCGGATCTTCACCAACCCCGGCGAAACGCGGACGGAAGAGTACATCACCGGGAGGTTCGGATGAGCCGCGCCGCCGGCGCGCGCCACTTCCACGCGGAGCTCGCCCAGCTGCGCTCGCGGCTGCTGGACATGTCGGCCCTGGCGGAGGACCTGGTGCGGCGCGCCGTCGAAGCCGTGCTGGAGCGGGACACCGAGAAGGCCGAGGCGGTGATCCGCGGCGACGCCGAGCTCGACCGGCTCGAGATGGAGATGGACGAGAGCTCCATCGAGCTGCTCGCGCTGCAGCAGCCGTTCGCCCGCGATCTGCGGCTCATCACCATGACGATGAAGATCGCGAACGACCTGGAGCGGGTCGGCGATCACGCGGTCAACCTCGCTCAGGCGGTGGAGCACCTGGTGAAGCACCCGCCGCTCGCCACCTTCCCGGAGATCGAGGAGATGGCGAAGATCGCGGGGGAGATGCTGTCCGACGCGCTCGACCACTTCGTGCGGGCCGACGCCGAGGGGGCCCGCGAGGTATGCAAACGGGACGATCGCGTCGACCAGCTTCACGACTCGCTCTTCCGCATCCTCCTCACCCACATGATGGAGGATCCGCGGCGCATCGGGGCGTCGATGAACCTTTTTCTGGTCAGTCGCAACCTGGAACGGATCGCAGACCTGGCCACCAACATCGCCGAAGACGTGGTCTTCGTGGTCGAGGGGAGGAACATCAAGCACGGGCGGGAGCTCGACAAGTAGGGGCACCGAAGTTGCGGCCCCGACGCGAACTCCGACAAACGATCTCGCCACTCCCCATTCGCGCCGCCGTCCTCCGGCGACCGCGCCGCCCCGTGATCCCTCCGCATGCGCGCAGCCGATCCGCCGCCTCCCCAGTTCGCCCGAACCCGGACCCCACCCGTACCGACGGTCCCCAGCGTCTCCGCTGAGAGCGCGGTCGAGCGACTGCTCGAAGAGGTCGCGGAAGAACCGGCGGCGCAGCCCCTCCGCATGTCGGACGGGCTGCGCGGGGCGTGCGCCATCATCACCGGAGGCGCTACCGGAATCGGCAGGGCAATCGCGCTGGAGTTCGCCCACCACGGCGTCAACATCTCCTTCAACTACTTTCCTCAGCCGGGCGACACCGAGAGCGAAGCAGAGGCCGAGCGCACCGCGCGGGAGATCGCGGAGCGGGAGGTCCGCGTCCACTCGGAGCGGTGCGACGTGCGCGACGCGGATGCGGTCGGGCGCTTCGTCGCCAACTCGCTCGAGCAGCTCGGCGGCCTGCACGTGCTCGTCAACAACGCGGGGATCGCGCGCGACGCCGCGCTCTGGAGATTGACGGACGCGCAGTGGCGGGAAGTGCTCGACACCAATTTGACCGGCGCCTTCCACATGATCCGCGCCGTCGCGCCGCACTTCCGTCGGCAGGGACGGGGAAAGATCGTCAATATCTCGTCGGTTCACGGGATCCGCAGCGAGTTCGGTCTCGCGAACTACAGCGCTTCCAAGGCCGGGCTCATCGGGCTCACCCGTTCGGCGGCGCTAGAGCTGGGTCCGAGCAATGTGAACGTGAATGCGGTGGCCCCGGGGTACATCCGCACCACGCGGCTCACCGAAGCGGTGTCCTCGGAGCTGCTCGACAAGGCGCGGGAGAAGGCGGCGCTGGGCCGCCTCGGCGATCCGCACGACGTCGCCTGTGTGGTGCTTTTTCTCTGCTCGGAGCACGCGCGCCACGTCACGGGGGTCACCATTCCAGTGGATGGCGGGCACATCCTTTAGGGCTGCCCTAACCGGGGAGGACCACCGCTTTCGGGAGGCGTCGTGGCTCGTTACGTTGCCTTTTCCTCCCCTCGCCTTACCGTTTTCGCTTCCTGATGCATCGCCGCTGCTTGACCCTCGCGGGAGCGCTGCTCCTGGCGAGCTGCGCGCCTCCGGCGCCTCCCGGCTTGGTGCCCGAGCAGACGCGCCCGCCGCTCGCGCTCGGCGGTCAGCGGGTGCTGGTGCTCCCCTTCGGGCTCGCGGCGGGTGCCTTCCCCGAACGCATCGATGCCGAGTTCGGCTTCGCGCTGGAGGAGCGGAACACTTCCGTCGAGTGGATTTCTGCCGACGAGCTGCGCGCCGTGCTGCGGCGCTCGCCCGGCGTCGCCCCCGACCCGGGCGTCCTGCCGCAGGACCCTTTGCTGCACCACGGCGAACGACGCGCCATCGAACCGCTCGCGAGCACCGTGCGCCGCTACGCGGCGCTGGTGGACGCCCGCTGGGTGCTGCTCCCGCGCGGCGCCGGCTGGACGGAAGACGCGGCGGGGTCGCGCACGCTCCGGCTCGGCGCGGCGTTGCTGGACGCGCGCACCGGGAACGTCCTCTGGTGGGGAGCGGTGGAGCGCGCGGCGGACGGCGACCCGGGAACGACCCTCCCACGGGCCGCGGCGGAGCTGGCGGCCCGGCTCGTGCTCCCGTCCACCCCGAGCATCGAACCACCCCCCTCGAACGACGGCGAAACGTGACGGCCCCTACAGTGACGCTGATCCCGGGTGACGGGATCGGCCCCGCGATCACGGACGTCGTCGTGCGGGTGATCGAGGCGGCCGGGGCCGACCTCCACTGGGACCGCCAGCTCGCCGGAATGGCGGGCCTCGATGCGTGCAACACTCCGCTCCCGGAGGCAACGCTCGCCTCGCTGCGCACGCACTGCGTCGCGCTCAAGGGGCCGCTCACCACGCCCGTCGGGGCGGGCTTTCGCTCCATCAACGTCGCGCTGCGCAAGGAGTTCGACCTGTACGCCAACGTGCGGCCCGCGCGCACGCTGATCCCCGGTGCTCGCTATCAGGATATCGACCTGGTGTTGATCCGCGAGAACACCGAGGGCCTGTACAGCGGCGTCGAGCACTACGTAGGAATCGGCGGCGATCCGCGGGCGGCGGCGGAGTCGGTGATGATCGTCACCCGCTTCGGCACCGAGCGCATCCTCCGCTACGCCTTCGAATACGCGGTCAGCCACGGCCGGAACAAGGTGACGCTCGCGCACAAGGCGAACATCCTCAAGTTCACCCAGGGACTTTTTCTGGACATCGGCCGGGAAATCGCCGAAGAGTACCGCGGGCGGGTGGAGTTCGAGGACCGCATCGTGGACGCCACGGCGATGCTGCTGGTGATGGACCCGTACCGCTTCGACGTGATCGTCACCGAAAACATGTTCGGGGACATCCTTTCCGACCAGATAGCCGGGTTGGTGGGAGGCCTGGGCATGACCGCGGGGGCGAACATCGGTGAGGACGCCGCGATGTTCGAGGCGGTGCATGGCTCGGCTCCCGACATCGCCGGCCAGGGGATCGCCAACCCCACGGCGCTCCTGCTCTCCGGGGTGATGATGCTCCGGCATCTGGGGATGGACGACGCGGCCGAGCGCATCCGGCTCGCGGTGGAGGAGACGATCCGCGAGGGCGACTCGCTGACGCCGGACCTCGGGGGCAGCGGCACTACCGCAAGCTACACGGACGCGGTGGTCCGGCGGCTGTGAGCGGTGCCCGCTCTTCTCCCTGCGCGCGGTGCGCGGAGCTCCCGGCCGCGGAGAACGACCACCAGGGATGGTGCGAGCGCTGCCGCGCGCAGGTGCTGCGCCTGTCCGGCATCGTCGCCGCGATCGTCACCGTCGTCTTCGCGGGGTTCTACATCGCCCTGTCCGTGCTGCTCGGATGGAACGGCGAGAGCTTTCTCATTCCCTGGATCTTTCTGGGAGGCGTGCTCGGCTTGGCCTGCTTCAAGATCGCCCGGCGCGTGGCCTTCGAGCTGATCGGGAGACGACGGCTCACGCCGCGGAGCGATGCCGGCTGATCTCGCCCGCTGGTCTCGTGTAGCGGTGGCCGTGCTGGGCGGCGTCGCCCTCGGCTTCGGGTTGGGTCGTCTGGTGCTCGGAGGGGAGCGGATCGCGGGCGCCGTCTGGACCGTGCTGGGCGTGATCCTGCTCTGGTGGGCTCTGCTCTGGCGGCGAAAGCAGATCCCGGGAGCGCCCGAAAGCGAGGCCGACGGCACGCACACGATCGAGTAACCCCGCCGCTTGCCCCCGTCCGCGGCCGCGTCTACCTTCGCACGGCCCGATACCCCTTCAACCCGGCAGAACCGCCTACGATGGCCAGATTCCAGGGTGTCGATTACTTCGACGTCGATGCGCTCCTTTCCGAGGAGGAGCGGATGATCCGCGACACCGTGCGCGAATGGGTAGAAGACGAGCTCCTCCCGGTAATCGAGGAAGCATACATCGAGCGACGCTTTCCGCGCGACCTGATTCCGCAGATGGCCGAACTCGGGATCTACGGGGCGAACCTCCCCGAGGAGTACGGCTGCGCCGGGCTCAACAACGTAGCCTACGGCCTGATCATGCAGGAGCTGGAACGCGGCGATTCAGGGGTGCGCTCCTTCGCTTCGGTGCAGGGGGCGCTCTGCATGTATCCGATCTACGCCTTCGGCTCCGAGGAGCAGAAGCGCCAGTACCTGCCGCCCATGGCGCGGGGGGAGACGATCGGGTGCTTCGGCCTCACCGAGCC
>JBPCJG010000016.1:0-6175 GCA_051005515.1 Longimicrobiaceae bacterium | reverse complement strand
ACCACCGGCACCAGGTCGCCGACGTGCGAGATCGGCGGCACCACGCCATGGCGCAGCTCGCCTACGTGCCCATCGCGTCCGGCGGACGGGCTGTCGGCGGTGCCGAGATAGCCGCGCAGCATGTCCGCCACCGGCATCCCCATCTCGTGACACGCTCCCGCGTTGCGGATCATCGGTGCCACGACATCGTGATCCGGGCCGCTGCGCCGCAGCGCGTGCACCGGCCCGATCGTCGCCGCCTCCTCGCCGGTGCCGAGCCACGCCTTCGAGATCACTCCCTGCTTGACCCAGCGTTTCAGCGCGATGTCGTGCAGCCGGTTGCGGAGGAGACCTTCGTAGAGGGCCAGCAACTCGTCCCGTGAGAGCGCGCGGATCAATTCGGCGCGACCCTCGTCGGCGTCGATCCGCTCCCGGAAGTCCGCGAGAATCGACGGCTCCGCCTCCCACTCCAGGTATTCGGGTGGGTCGTACGCGGCGTAGCGTTGCATCTGGGGGTGGCGAAAGGGCGTTCAGCGTGGAAACCGAGGATACACGCTCCGCCGCCGCCAGCGCAACGAAGGGGACCCGGCGGGTCGCCCGATACCCCCCACGGCCCGCCCTTGCCCCGGGACGAACTGCGGGCGAGATTGGCCCGCCGTTTCCCTCCCTTCTCTGCCGATGCCCCCCCTCGATCCACCAGTCGGTTCCGGAAGCGAAAGCGGACGCGACCAGAACGGCACCATCGGCGGCACGGTGGCGCCGTTCTTTCCCCTGATCCTGCTCGAAACGCTGCAGGACATGGATCGCCCCGAGGAAACCATCGAAGGGGAGGATCTCTCCCTAAGCATGCCGCGTCGCTTCGGCTTCAACGACGTCGTCTACACGCAGATCAACCGCTTCCGGGAAGAGGTCCGGCGCAAACGGCAGCAAGAAAGCGTGGAGGTGGAGAACCTGATCCGGCTGGTCGTCCGCCGGCCGGACGCGGAGGAGATCTTCACCGAGGCGGGGCGCCGCATCGCGCGCCGCTTCTGGGACCGCCGAGCCGCGCCGTCGCGGCTCGCGGTACGGGCGCTGCCGCGGGCGCTGGCGCTGCTCGCCGCCCGCCGCGCGACGCGGCGCATGCTCCGCCAGGTGGTCGGCAGTGGAAGCGTCGCGGTGAAGCGGCCGCTGGAGGTGCGGATCGACGGCTGCGTGGCGGCCAACGCGGATCCCGGCGGCGCGGCGTGCGCTCTCTATGCCGGGGCCGTCGCCGAACTGGCGGAGCGCTACACCGGCAAGGCGGTTCGCTCTGCCCATCCCACATGCGAGGCCCGGGGCGGTGGCGCCTGCGAATGGACGGTGTCGCCGGAGAGTTGACGCGCTCCCGGCGCGCTCACGCGTCGTCTGGGTCGCACACTCCCGCCGCGGCGAACAATTTGCGCCGGATCTGCGCGTCGAACAATTCCCACTTGGCCGCGCGCTCCACACTCCCCTCCGCTTCGCCCCCCAGGAAGCCGAGGTCGATCTCGAACCCTCCCGCGAGGCTCCTGCCGCCGCCGTAGTATCGCCCCCCGTCCGCCTTCCCAAGCGCCTCCTTGAGAAAGGTGTCGACGCGCAGAGTAGCGCGCCGGGTGCGCAGGCTGCCGGAGACGATCTCGTCACCCTCGTCACCCTCTTCGGTCTCGACGATCCCGTAGACCACGGCGGTCTGGACGTTCTCTTCCTGCAGCAGGAAGTCGGCGGCCTGGGGGATGGCGTCACGGTCGGCGCGGCGCAGATAGCCCACGCCCGCTACCACGAAACCGCTGCGGAAATCGCGGGCGGCGAGCGCTGCCGCGATCACATCCATGGTGGCGCGCGACTTCTGCACGCACAGGACCTGCTGGAGCAGCTCCTGATCGGCGAAGCGGCTCGCGAACGCCGCCGCCTCGTATTCCACTTCGCCGGCGTGGAGGAAGTCGTCGGTCTCGCTGCGCAGGCCATGCATCAGCGCGGTAGCGAGCGCGGCGTGCCGGGGCTCCTCGGGGTCGAGCGTGAGCAATTCGCCACTGCGCAGGTACTCCAGGAAGATGGTGGCGGCCGCGCCGACGGGACGCACGTCGGTGAACTCCGCCGTGAGCATTCCCTGCGGCTCGTGGTGGTCCACCACCGCGAAAGTGGGCACCCCCGCCGCCTCCAGGCGGGGCGTCAGCCGCGTGGTGGTCCCCCCGTTGTCTACGAAAACCGCGGCGTCGAACGCCGCCAGGTCCTGCTCGTCGTAGCGGACCAGGTCCACGTGGAGCAGGTTCACGAGAGCGCGATTCTCGGGGTGGCTGATCTCCCCCTCGTACATGATCGTAGCGCCGACGCCGACCGCGCGGGCCATCTCGCAGTAGGCAAAGGCGGAGGAGATGGCGTCCGGATCGGGGAAGTCCTGGACCGCGACGACGTGCCGCTCTCCCCGCCGCGCGGAGAGCAGCCCCGCCAACCGCGCCGCAGGTGCGTCCAGCGGCGGGCGGACGCTGGGGGCGGCGGCCACTTTCGGGTGGGTCACAGGTGCCACGCTGCCGCTCGACTCAATGCGCGAGGGAGCTTTCGCGCCCCGCCGGGTGGAAGAGGAAGCCCTGGGTGAAGTGGACTCCCAGCTTGCGCACCGCCTCGTACTCCTCCTCCCGCTCCACGCCCTCGGCGATCACCTTGATGCCGTGGTCGTTCGCGAACGACACCATCGTCTCCACCAGGTTCTGCTTCATGAAGTTGGAGTCGATCCCCGAGATCAGCGAGATGTCCAGCTTGATGAAGTCGGGAGACAGGTTGGCGATGCTCCCCAGCCCGGCGTACCCCGAGCCGGCGTCGTCCACCGCGAAGCGGAAGCCGCGCTCGCGAAATTCCTTCAGATACCCCTGGAACTTCGGGTAGTCGGTGATGGCGGTGCGCTCGGTGATCTCGAGCACGATACGCCCCGGATCCTCGACGCTGCCCAGCTCGTCGAGGTCGAGATAGCGGAAGGTGGGGTCGCGGAAGTCGTGCGGATCGATGTTGAGGAAGAGGAGCTGGTGCGGCTCGAGCTCGCTGTCGATCCCCTCGATAGCACGGCGCCGGCAGAGCCGCGACAATTCCCAGATCAGGTTCGCCTCCTCCGCCACCCCGAACATCACCTCCGGCGAACGGAGCGCCCGGTGCGAGCCGCGAGCGAGCGCTTCATACCCGTACACCTCCCCCGTTTCGGTGACCACGATGGGGTGGTAGTCGATGTAGACGGCCCCCTCGCGCAGCGTGGTCTTGAGGTCGGCTACCTTGCGCGTGCGTTCACGGTTCTCGACGCTGCGCGCGGCGTGGGCGGCTTCGCGGATGCCGCGGTAGATGAGCCGCTCGGTGCGGATCTTGGGGTTGCGGAAGATGGTGGTCGAACCGACGTAGATGCTGAAGAGGCCAGCGATATCCTCTCCGTGGACACGCTCCAGCTCTTCGCGGATGTGGCTTTCCAGCGACTGGGCGACTTCGTTGATGCGCTGTTCCGATTCGGCCGCCGGCTCCCACAGCTCGGTGAAGAGGATGAAGTCGTCGTCGCCGGTGTGAGACACCATGAGCAGGCTCTCGTCGGCTCCGTGCTGGCGCTGATAAAAGTCGCGCACCGCCGACGCCGTGGTTTGCAGCACGTCGTCCAGCTTCTCCCAGCCGTAGATCTCCTCCAGCTTCGAATAACGGACGAATTCGATGTAGAGGAGCGTCAGGGTGCCGTTGCGCTCGAGGATCTCCCGCCCTCGCTCCATCATCACCGGCAGCGTCGGGAAGCCGGTGAAGCGGTCGTAGAGCATCTCCTCGTAGCGCAGGTGCTCGGCGGATTGCGCGGTTTCGTCGGGTCCCGCGGACTGCCGCAGGCGCATCCGGGCCGAGCCGATGCGGGCCGTCAGCTCGTCCGCGCTGGTCGGCAGCCGCACCCACTCCTCCACCTTGGCCAGGATCGCCGCGCGGATGTCCCCGGCGATTCTACACGCCGCGATCAGGGGAATGCCTCGGGTGGCGGTTTCGGTGCAGAGAGCGCGCAGCCGTTCGGCGCTGGCCGCCTCCACGATGAGCACGTCGGGGTGGGCGCGGAGGCCCTCGTCGAGACCAGTGTCGGCGTCTGGAACCACGAGCCGAGCGTCGAGACGCTCGGCGACCGTGGCGAGGGCTTCGAGCAGAGCCGGGTCCTCCGCCTGCACCAGGATCTTCACGAGGACGGGTCCCGCGCCTCCAGGTTGCGCGCCACCTTGTCTGCCAGCTCCTTCAGATCGACGGGCTTGGTCAGGTAGTCGTCCGCCCCGGAGCGGAGTCCTTCGTACTTGTCCTCGAATCCGCTCTTCGCGGTCACCATCACCACGCGGGTACCACCGAGCTGGGGATGGTTCTTGATGGTCCGGCACACCTGCCAGCCGTCCATCCCGGGCATCATCACGTCCAGCAGGACCAGCGCTGGTCGCACCTGGTCCAGTTTGGCGAGCGCGGCCTGGCCGTCGTTCGCGTCGGCCACGGTGTAGCCGCGCGATTCGAGGAACGCCCGCAGGATCTCGACGTTGTCGGGATTGTCGTCTACCACCAGGATGGTACGATCGGCTTCCATGGTGGGGTGACGGCAGGGGAGACGGGAAAGCGAACGCCGGCGAAGGGGGGAAGGGTAGCCGCTGGGGGGCAAGAAGCAAGCCAGCCACAGCCAAACGCTTGCCTCGCAGAAGGTTGCGAGATCGGCACCTCAGCCGGCGGCGCGCAGACGGGTGTCGGCGCGGACGAACTGTAGCTCGTGCAGGCGGGCGTAGATGCCTCCGGCGCGCAGCAGCTCCGCGTGCGTCCCGCGCTCGCGGATGATCCCATGGTGCAGCACCAGGATGCGGTCGGCCCGCTGCACGGTGGAGAGGCGGTGGGCGATCACCAGCGAGGTGCGCCCCTGCATCAGCTCCGCGAGGGCGCTCTCGATGCGCGCCTCCAGCTCGGAGTCGACCGAACTCGTAGCCTCGTCCAGCACGAGCACCTGCGGGCGCGCCGCAAGCGCCCGGGCGAAAGAGACCAGCTGCCGCTCGCCGCCCGAAAGCGTACCGCCGCGTTCACCCAGCGGCTGCTCGTAGCCGCGGGGGAGGCGCCGGATGAACGTATCCGCCCCCACCCGAACGGCCGCCTCACGCACGTCCTCGGCGGTCACCCCGGAGCGCCCCAGGCGGATGTTCGATTCCACGTCGCCGCTGAACAGGTAGACGTCCTGCAGGACCAGCCCGATGCGGTCGCGGAGCTCACGGACCCGCGCGCTGCGGATGGGCACGCCGTCGAGCCGGATCTCCCCGCGCTGCGGCTCGTAGAAGCGCATCAGCAGGTTGATCAGCGTGGTCTTCCCCGCGCCGGTCGCCCCCACCACCGCGATGCGGCTACCCGCCTCCGCGCGGAAGCTCACCCCCTGCAGCACCCACGGCTCGAGTTCCCCGTAGCGGAACCAAACGTCGCGGAACTCGATCTCCCCGCGCCCGGGCATCGGCAGGGGAAGCGGGTCGGCCGGATCCCGGATCTCCGGCTGCGTGTCGAGCAGCTCGAAGAGCCGCTCCGAGGCGGCCATCGCCCCCTGCAGCAGGTTGTACTTTTCCGAAAGGTCCTGGATGGGCCGGAAGAAGCGGCGCGCGTACTGGATGAACGCGGCCACCACGCCGACGGTGAGCGCTTCCCGCAGCACCTGTCCCCCGCCGTACCAGAGGATCAGCGCGAGGGCGACGGCGCTGAGCACCTCGATGACGGGGAAGAAGAGGGCGTAGAGGGTGATGGAACGGAGGTGCGCGTCGAGGTGGTCGCGGTTGGTGACGTCGAAGCGCTGCATGGTCTCCGCTTCGCGGCCGAAGAGTTGGACCACCCGCATCCCGCCGAGGTGTTCCTGCAGGTACGCGTTGATGCGGGCCAGCTTGACGCGGATGTCGCGATAGGCGAAGCGGATCAGCCCGCGGAAGGTGAAGGCGGCGAGGCCGACCACGGGGAGCACCGTGAAGGTGACCAGCGCCAGTCGCCAGTCGAGCAGCAGCATGGCGCCGACGATGAAGAGCAGCGTAAAGACGTCGCCGAAGACGGTTACCACGCCGGAGCTGAACAGCTCGTTCAGCGCCTCCACGTCGTTGGTGACGCGGGTCATCAGCCGCCCGACCGGATTGCGGTCGAAGAAACGCAGCGAAAGCCGCTGCAGGTGCGCAAAGATCTCCACCCGAAGGTCGTACATGACGCGCTGGGC
>JBPCJG010000015.1:0-8805 GCA_051005515.1 Longimicrobiaceae bacterium | reverse complement strand
CCCTACACCATCACCACGCCGATCCTCTTTGCGCTGCTCGAGCGGCGGCCCCGACCGCGCGAGATCGCGCTGATGGTGCAGCGCGAGGTGGCCGAGCGCATCGTCTCCGAGCCGGGGAGCCGCGGCTACGGAGCCCTCTCCATCGGCGTCCAGGCGGTGGCCGACGCCGAGCTGGTGCTCCGCGTCGGCCCCAAGGCGTTTCGTCCCGTGTCGCAGGTGGAGTCGGCGGTGGTGCGTATCGTGCCGCACGCCCCGCCGCGACTGTCGCCGGAGCGGGAGGCGGCGCTGCGACACCTCACCCGCACCGCGTTCGGCAAGCGGCGCAAGCAGTTCCAGCGCATCCTTCGGGACGACTACGGGCTCGATGCCGCCGCGGTGGGCGAGCTTGAAGCGGAGCTGGGCGTCGACCTGCGCGCGCGGCCGGAGATGCTGTCTCCGCCGCAGTTCGGCGAGCTGTCTCGCGCGCTGACCGACAGGGCGACGTCGTGAGTGGCCGCGTGGATCAGGCAGCTCGCTTTCGGACCAGCGCCTGGAAGCGGGGGTGGTCGCGCAGCGGCTCCCAGGTAGGGTCGATCCGCAGCAGCGTGGCGGAGGTGAAGCCGGGGTGCGCGAGGAGGATCTCGAGTTGGTCGATCGCAGCGTCGTAGCGGCCGATCATGGTGTAGACGGCGGCGAGATCTTCTACGAAGACAGGACCTTTGACCGCATCCTTCTGGATCGGCACGAGCTCCACGGCTCGCCGGCCCGCCCGGATCGCGTCGTCCGTCCGGCCCAGGCCGGCGTAGACGCGACCGAGAGCGGCGTAGGCGCGGGCGTCGTCAAGGTGGGTCTCCAGATGCGCTGCGAGAAGCTCCCGGGCTTCTTCTTCGTGTGCGCGAGCCTTCTGCCGCTCCCCCATCCCCCGCTCTGCCCGGGCCTTCAGGTGCGCCGTCGGGGCGTACAGGATCTGGGATTCGAGCACCTCCTGCTGCAGGGCGTTCAGCCGCTCGAGCGCCGCCCGATCGTCGCCCGCCAGGCGGTCCAGGTACACCGCGGTCGCGTGCGTGAAGTCGTTGTCCACCGAGCGTCCTTCCCCCTCATCGAGCACGCGCTGCGCTTCGCCTACGGCTCCCGACCAACTGACGAGCATCCGCGCCAGCAGGGCGTGCAGCAACGGGGTGTCCGGGGCGCGCGCGAGAATGCGGGAGTACGCGCGGCGCGACGCCGGATAGTCGCGCAGCAGTTGCCGGGTGAAGGCGATGGCCAGGATGTCGGCCCCGAGCGGATCGAGCCGGTCGAGACGCTCGAAGTAGCTGAGCGCTTCTCGTAGACGACCCCGCCTGCGCAGCACCCATCCCATGCTCCGCAAACCCTCCGGGTAATCGGGTTCCAGGGCGAGAGCCCGCGTGAAAAGCTGCTGGGCTTGGGCGTAGTCCTGTTTGCCGAAGTAATAGTAAATGCCGAGGGCGAGATAACTGTCCGGGAGGTTCGGATCCAGCACCAACGCTTTCTCCGCATGGTCTTTCGCCGCCGCCAAACGAGCCCGGTCACGGTCGAAGTGGTAGAACCAGAGTCGACCGTCTGCGATGGCAAGGCGTGCGTGTGCCTGGGCGAACGACGAATCGTGCGCCACGGCCTGCTCGTACATGGACGCAGCTCGCTGGAGGCTCTCCGCGTCCTCCTCGTAGCGGCCGAACTCATTGCCGCGTAGGTAGTAGGTGTAGGCCTGCAGATTCTGCGTCGGCCGCTTCGCGAGCCGCGCACGACGCGCTTCCTCCAGGGTGAGGTGGAGAGCGCCGGCTACCTGCTGCGCGATCGCGGACCGTACGGCGAAGACATCCGCTACCTCGTCGTCGTAGCGTGCCGACCAGATGCTCGTGTTGTCCGCCACGCGGATCAGGCGGGACGTCACCCGGATCGTACCGGCTGGGTCGGCCGGCCGGGCGAAGCCGATGGTGCCGTCGAGGACGTACGCGGCGCCGAGCTCCCGTCCGATCTCCCCGGGTGTCTTGTCGCTCCCCCGGTACCGGTCGGCGCTGCTGCTGGCGATCACCCCCAGCTCGGGGAAAGCGGCCAGGTCTGCCGCGATCGCATCGGTGACCCCGGCGGCGAAGTACGACTGTTCGTCCGGCCCCCGGTTGTCGAAGGGCAGGACGGCGAGCATCATCCGCTCCGCGGGGGCAGACGCTGCGGACGCGAGTTCCGGCGCGCCTGACGAGCGCAGGAGTGAAGTCGCCGCACCGAACGTCCCCAAAAGGAGCCCGACGATCGCGAGTGCGCCGACCAATTGCATACGATGCTGGCGTGCGAACTTGCGGATCCGGTACGAAGGCGTGTCGCTTCGCGCCTTCACCCTCGAGCCATCCAGATACCGCTTCACATCCTCAGCGAGTGCCGCCACGGACGCGTAGCGGCGTTCCGGCTCCTTGCGCAGCGCCGTCATCACTATGTCGTCGAGCGTTCCACTCAGCTTGTGGCGGAGGCCCGCCGGCGAGGTGGACCGCGCCGCGCTGACGGCCTTCGGGGTGACGGCGGCAGCGCCGACGTCGCCCTGTTCGCTCTCCTCCGTCTCTCCCGCTCGGACGCTGGGAAGGGTCGGTTCCTCCTCGCAGACGATGCGCTCGATCTCGTGCCCCCGCCCACCCGCGAATCGGTACGGCGGGTGCCCCGTCAGCAGCTCGTAGAGCAGGGCACCGAGGCCGTACACGTCGGTGGCCGGCCCGATCTCTCCTCCGCGAATCTGCTCGGGGCTGGCGTACTCGGGGGTGAGCACGCGGAAGCCGGTTCGCGTCCGCGCGACCGAGAGCGGGAACGATTCCGCGTTCAGGACTTTGGCGATGCCGAAGTCGAGCAGCTTGACCTCCACCTCGTCCGTGACCACCACGTTGCCCGGCTTCAGGTCGCGGTGGACGACGCCCTGCTCGTGGGCGTAGTGCACCGCCGCGCAGGCGTCCCGGAAGAGCCGCAACCGATGGGGGATCGGCAGACGATGGGTGTCGCAGTAGACGGTGAGGGGGAGACAGTCGAGACACTCCATCACCAGGAAAGGCCGACCGTCGTCCGTCATCCCGCTATCGTAGAAGCGCGCGATGTTCGGGTGTTCGAGGCGGCCGAGGATGAGGCCTTCGGAGCGGAAGCGCCGCAGGACGTCTTCGCTGTCCATCCCCCGCCGCAGAACCTTGATCGCTACCTCGCTATCGTTCTCCGCATCGCCATTTCCCTCCTCGGGGCGCGCCAGGTAGACCTGCCCCATCCCGCCGCGACCCAGCACGCCGACCGTCCGGTACGGGCCGATGCGAAGAGGCTCGGCTTCGGCGTCGTCGAGAATTCCCGCGGCGAGGGTTTGGGGGGATTCGGTGAAGATCTGCTCGGGAGCGGAGTCGGCGGCGAGCAGCCGCTCGACCTCGCGGTGCAGCTCGTCATCCCCTTCGCTTGCTACGCCCAGGAAGGCGGCCCGGTCGGCTGCCGGAAGCACGGCGGCCTGCTCGAACAGGAGGCGGATTCGTTGCCACCGTGCCGCGTCCATGGCCGGTTCTACGCCACCGGAGAAGCCAGCTCGTCGCTCAGATAGGCGCGGGCCACGCGCCAGTCGCGCTTGGCCGTCCGCGGCGATACACCCAGCGCCGCGGCGGTTTCTTCGATCGTGAGGCCGGCAAAAAACCGGCACTCCACCACCTGCGCGGCTCGCGGATCGATCTGCTGAAAACGGACCAGGGCGTCGTCGAGCGCGACCAGCTTGTCCACCTTCATCGCGACGGCGTGGACACGCTCGTCGAAGGTGACGTCAGCCAATCCCCCGCCTCGCTTTCCGGCCGCGCGCCGGCGGGCGGCACTCACCAGCACCTGCCGCATCGCTTTGGCCGCGGTGCGGAAGAAGTGCAGCCGATTTTCGTAGGTGGCCTTCGGCGCCAGCTTGAGATACGCCTCGTGCACCAGCTCGGTGGTGCTCAGCGTCTGGCCGCGGCCCGCCCGAACCTTGTGCGCCAGGCGGTGGAGCTCCTCGTAGAGCTGGGCGAACAGCTCATCCGGGGCATCGCGCTCGCCGCGCTGCGCCGGCCTCCGGAGATCGGTGATCGGCGGGTCTCGATCTGACAATCGTCTCCAGAGGGTCGAGGACAGCTATCCGTTGGCTAAAAATACTGCTGCCACCGCATGCTGGGCAACAAACATCCGGTGCATGGCCCGTTCTCGAGGAATCCCGCGTAAGGGAAGGGTGACAGGGAGTGTGCGCCTGGCCCGTACCACCCGACCCCGGATGCCGACGAACCAAGGTTGTACGTCACCGGACCCGTTTCTGGATGCATCGAACCGCCGCCGCTCCGTCCCCTAACCACCCCGTGATCCGATGAACCACTCTCCGTACCTCCAAACACCTGCGAGAATGCGTCGTTTCCTCCTTCTCCCGCTCGCACTCCTGCTCGCCGCGGCAACGACCGTCGAGGCGCAGCGGATGACAGTGACCTCCAAGTCCGACGCGGCCCGCGCCGAGTTCGATCAGGCCCGCGCCCGGTGGGCCCACGTCGACTTCGACGGCGCCGTCGAGCACCTGGAGGCCGCGCTCGCGGCCGACCCCGGGTTCGCCCTCGCCCACCTGTACAGGGCCTCCTCCCTGCCGCTCAATCAGCGTGCCGAGCACATGCGCCAGGCCCAGGCAGCCCGCGTCTCCGCGGGGGAACGTGAGCTGATCGAGGCGGTGAAGCTCCACAACCAGGACGACCACGATCGCGAGCGAGCCATCCTGACCAAGCTCGCCAAGGAGTTCCCGAACGACCCGTGGCCCTCGTACCACGTGGGCGCCTCGCTGAACGGCTCGGACCGCTACGATGAAGCGGTGGCTGCGCTGCAACGCGCAACCGCCGCCGACCCCAACTTCGCAGGCGCCTACAACATCATGGGCTATGCGGAAATGGGGAGGGGCAACAAGGCCGCCGCCGAAAGCGCCTTCAAGCAGTACATCCGCCTCGCCCCCAACGAAGCCAACCCGTACGATTCGATGGGCGAGTTCTACATGCTGAACGGGCGCCTGGACGAAGCCGCGGCGCAGTTCGAGAAGGCGCTGGAGCGCGACCCGAACTTCACCGTCAGCAGCAACAACCTCGTCCGCATAGGCATCGAGCGGGCGAACGAGCGCTTCGAGCAGGCTGTCGCGAAGAAGGACGCCAAGACGCTCGCGGCACTCTACACCCCCACCGGCCGCCTCCTGCCTCCCAACGAAGCCAACGTCGGCAGCCGCGATGCGATCCGCGACTACTTGGCGGGCGTCTTCGACGCCGGTATCGACGGCATCGACCTCACGACCGACGAGGTCTACGTCGCGGACAACACCGCTACCGAGCTCAACCACTGGACCGTCAGCGTGAACGGCGAGGTCGTGGACTCGGGCAGGGCCACCGTCGTCTGGGCGAAGGTCGGCGACGACTGGCTGATGCACCGCGACATGTGGAGCTCGGACCGTGCTCCGGCCTGCTCGACAGCCGGCAACTGACGCAACCCGGGAGGGCGAGCGGCTGCTCGCCCTCCCGCCCCCTCAACCCCCGCTTGCCTCATGAACCGATCAATGCTTTCCCTCCTCGCCCTCCTCGTCGCCACGCCGGCGCTCGCGCAGAACGGCGCGCCGCCGCCGCCGATGTTCATCACCAACGTCCACAAGTGCGACGCGTCGAAGCTCGAAGCGCTGGTCGCCCACGACCGCCCGCGTTCCGGACCGATCATGCAGGACCTCGTGAACGAAGGCAAGATCTCTCAGGGCGGCATGGCCGTCCACGCCTGGGGTGACGAGTACAACCTGCTCACCTGGCTCGGTGCCGCGGACATGGATGCCGCCGTTGCCGCCAACGAGGACGTCAACGCGCGCTACGACAAGGCGTATCCGGACGACAACCTCTTCATCGAGGTGTGTCCGCAGCACCGGGACTACTTCTGGACGCGCCGCGTCTGGACGACGGCGGACACCCCGCCACCACCCGCCGGGGAAGGGAACACTCCCATCCTCGCAGTCAGCTACTACACCTGCAAATTCCCGGAGCTGGCCGGCATCGTCGAGCAGTACACGGAACGCGGCAAGCCCATCGCGCAGGCGCTGGTGAGCGAGGGAAAGCTGGGGAGTGAGGGACTCTACACGCACGCCTGGGGCGACGAGTGGAACCTCGCCATCACCCGCACGGCTCGCGACATTCCGGCGCTGGTAGCCGCGCTCGACACGTTCGGCGAACGCTTCGAGGCCAAATACGGAGAGCAGTCGCGATCGCTCCTTGAGGAGCATTGCACGGCTCACAAGGACAACATCTACACGATGGTGATGTCCACCGGGGCGCCGGCGAGCTGATCGGGAGAAACGTGAATGCCGTACGACCGAGCACCACTTTCCTCTCACGAAGCCACGAAGATGAACGATTCCGGCAGCTCAGACGGCACCTCGAAGGCGGGATACGTCCTCATCCGGCACCACATCGCCGACTACGCCAAGTGGGAGCCGGTCTTCGTCGAGCACGGGCCGACGCGACGATCCGCCGGTTCGCGAGGGAGCCGCGTCTTTCGCAATCCCGACGACCCCGAGGAGATCGTCATCCTCCTCGAATTCGACGATCTGGATCGCGCCCGTGATCTCACGGAGTCAGACGACACCCGCGCGGTCATGCAACGGGCGGGGGTCACGGATAAGCCCGACATCCACTACCTGGAGGAGGTGGGACGATTCGCAGAGTGATGGCGGCGCGGCTTCCGCCAGGTACCGGCCGTCCCGAACCGCTTCGAACGCAAGGTTCACCATGACTACCGAACGAAACAAGCGGCTCATCCGCCGCATCCTCGTCGAGGGGATGGGACAGAGCAGGATGGACGTCATCGACGAGGCAGTCGCCACCGACTACGTCAACCACAATTTCCCACAGTCCGTGCCAGGGCGTGAGGGATTCAAGCAAACCATCGCCATGTTCGACGCCGCATTCCCAGACGGCGCGGTGGTCGTCGAGGACGTGATCGCGGAGGGCGACAAGGTAGTGACGCGCGGCTACTGGACCGGCACCCACGACGGCCCGTTCATGGGCGTCGCTCCGACGGGCAAGCGCGTCAAGCTTCCCTACATCGACATCTGGACCGTGAATGACGGCCGGGGCCATGACGCCTGGGTGCAGATGGACCTGCTGGGGCTGATGCAGCAGCTTGTCGCCGCCGACGGTGAGCCACCGCGGGACGCTGACCCGGCCTATGCCGCTGCTGCACCCCTTTCTCCTTCACCAACCGATCCCTAACATCAACCCCCTACCGCCATGAAACGCCTTCTCTGCCTCACCGTCCTCCTCGTCGCGGCGACTGCCGCAGACGCGCAGAAGATGCCCGTGACGACGACTTCGGACGCCGCGCGCGCCCAGTACGTACAGGGCGTAGACGCCCTCACCAACGCCGATTTCGCGACGGCCCGCGTCCATCTCGACTCCGCCCTCGCGGCCGACCCGTCCTTTGCGATGGCTCACATGTACCGCGCCGTAGCCGGTCCGGCCGCCGTGCGCGAGGAACACATGCGCCAGGCCTCGGCCCTGGGCGCGCGCGCCTCCGAGGCCGAGCGTCAGGAGATCGAGTCGTACGCCGCCAACCTGCGCGACGACCACGACCGTGAGATCGCCCTGCTGACTTCCCTCGCCGAGCGCTTCCCGGGCGACCCGCTACCGATGTTCATCGTCGCCAACACCGAGGCGAACCGGGACCAGCCGGCCGCTGCCGTCGCCGCCGCGCGGCGCGCGCTGGTGGCGGATCCGTCGTTCGCTCCCGCCTACAACGTCATCGGTTATGCCGAGATGGCGCAGAAGCACCCGGCGGAGGCCGAGCAGGCCTTCCGCGACTACATCCGCCTCGCGCCCGACCACGCCAACCCGTACGACTCCTATGGCGAGTTCCTGATGAACCAGGGCCGCCTCGACGAGGCCGAGCGCCACTTCGAGATGGCGCTCACGAGGGACCCCGAGTTCACCGTCAGCCACGACAACCTCACGCGCATCGCCATCATGCGGGCTTACGGGGCGCACCACGCGGCGATCAACAGCCAGGACGCCGCCGCCGCCGCGGCGACCTACACGGCCACCGTCGTGATGTCGCCGCCGGATGGTTCGCAGATCGTCGGCCGCGAGGCTGTTCAGAAGCTGCTCGACGGGTACTACGACGCGGGTAGGGTAACGGTCGAAGGCGAGACGCAGGAGATCCAGCCGATGGGTGACGATTTCGCCTATCAGCGCACGGCCCTCACGGCCCGCATCGACGGCGCGGTCGCGGAGCAGGGCATCAACAGCTACATCTGGGTGAAGACGCCGGACGGCTGGAAGATCGCCCGCGACACGTGGACGTCGAAGCCGCAGGCGGTCGCCCGCCGCTGACCACCTGGAGCCGCCGCACCCGATCGGGTGTGGCGGCTCTTCTTACTCCCCCTGCTTTTTTCACCCATCCAACCCCCCGGAGAGATGCACACCATGAAGACCTTTGGCCTCATCCTCGTCCTCGCCCTCGCGGCCTGCCAGCAGGCCGAGCCCGAACCCGCAGATCCCGTCGAGGCCACGCCCACGGCGGTGGTCACCGATCCCGCTGCCGACCGCGCCGTCATCGAGGCCATGACGGCCGACTACCAGGCCGCCGACCGAGCCGGCGACCACGCCGCCATTGCGGCGCTCTACGCAGACGACGCCGTGATCCATCCGGCGAACCTGCCCGCCGCGCATGGCCGCGAGGCGCTCGACGCCTACTTCGCCGCCAACGACAGCGAGCCGCAGGACATCACCTTCACGACCGGCGACGTCGTCGTCTCGGACGCGGGTGACATGGCCTACGAGGTCGGCACGA
>JBPCJG010000014.1:0-8114 GCA_051005515.1 Longimicrobiaceae bacterium | reverse complement strand
GGAGGTGCGGAAGACCCGCCGCACGGCGCAAGCCGCGGAGCGGCTCGGCGGCGACCGGTGACCGCCACCGCGGGCTCCGCTCCCCCGGCGGCGGGAGCGGCTCGGCTTCGAGCCGCCCCCGCCGCCGGGAGAGCTCGTGCACGACTACGCCGACTCGCAGGACGTGCCGCCGCTGCTGAAGAATTCCCGCGTGGTCCATCCCACCTTCGGGGCGGGGAGCGTCGCGGGCTTGTCGGGTACCGGCCTGGACGTCCGCGCCTCGATCGATTTCGACTCCGTGGGTCGCAAGACGGTGGTCGTGCGTTACGCGAACCTGCGGCGAGAAGAGTGACCGGTTCGTCGAGCCGGCCGGTGGACTATACCGTCGAGCCGTCCGCCAGTACGTGCTTCGCGTAGCCGAAAGGCACCTCGGGAATGGGAAAGTGCCGGTCGGCGATCGCGCGCAGGGTCGCGGGATTGCGCAGCCCGCTGCGCACCGCGCGCCGGCGGATCCCCTTCGCCAGCGACAATTTGACCTCGCCCGTAGGATCGAGCCCGGCGGCCAGCGCGTCCTCCCGGCGGCGCAGGTAGTCGACCACGAAGTCGAAGGAGCGGACCAGGTACCCCTGGATAGTGCCTTCCGCCAGCTCCCAGCGCGAGTTCTCCAGCACCGTCGAAAAGATCTGCTGCCAGCGCTCATTGTCCTGGAAGCGGATCATCCCCCGGAAGATCCGCCGGTTGGTGCGAAAGGAAAAGACCGTGGAAGAAAGCACCCGGTCGAAAAGCGCGTCGGCGGCGGAGTGGTCGTGCTCCATCACCACCTCGCGGGCGAGCGCCGTGTAGCGCTCGCCGAGCTGCACATCCATGCGGTGCTCCCAGTACGAGTGGCCAAGCCCCTCGGTAGACGAAGTGAGGAGTAGCTGCCGCGGGACGAAGACGTTGTGGGCGATGGTGTCGGCAGCCAGGTGCGCGAGGTAGCCAAGACCCACGGCGCGGAGGCGGTCGCTTTCCGCTTCTGCAAAGATCTCCTCTCCCACGTGCCAGTGGTGACAGTGCCGCCCGATGGGAGCGTACTTCTTTCCCAGCGAGATGTCCGCGGCCACCGAGCCGTAGAGGAAGTCGTGCGGATAGCCGGCGACCAGGGCGCGGGCGAAGTCGGGGATCAGGTGGAGCGACTCCAGAACCCCCGTTCCCAGGTAGACGTGGGTGGCGGGACCCCACGCCCAGGCGTGCGAGGGGAGCAGGAGCAGTAGCAGAACCGCGAGGGCGGCCGCGGCCAACGCTCCTCGGCCCCTGGCGGCGGGGGGGTATGAACGCTCAGACGCTGAAGCGCTTGCGCCCCTTTTTCACCTTTTTGCGCGCACCCTTGAGCTGGTCGTCGACCATGTCGCCCAGCTCGTCCCGCGCGTCGCTCAGGATCTCGGCCAGTTCCTCCTGAAAGTCGCCGAGCAGGTCGCTGCCGGCGGAAACGGCCTCTCCGGTCAGGTCGGCGGTCGCGTCCGCACCCTCGCGGACCGCCGAGCGGGCATGTTTGTAGCTCTTCTTGAGCTGCTTGCGGTACGGCTTGAGCTGCTTCAGCACCTGCTCCTTGGGCGTCGGCTCCGGTCGCAGCAGGAGCGTGGCGCCGATGCCGAGCACGGTGCCTACGGCGAAAGCGGTGAGGAAGTCCATCGTGTCCTGGCGGGGCATCTGGTACTCTCCGGGTCTGAGGTGTGGACGCGGTTCACGCGTCATAGTCGTCGTCTTCGTACGGATCTTCGTCATACAGCTCTGCCTCGGCGCGGAAGGTGCGCAGCCGTTCCGCCGTGGCCCTGGCGCCGTGCCCGGCCGCGGCGGTGCCGATAAAGAATCCTTCCGCCTCCTCCTGCATGACCTCGAGCAGCGCGTTGAAGTCGTGGATGCGCTTCTCTGCCAGCTCGGCGGCATGGTCGAGGCGCTGGTTGGCACGCGAAACCGTCTGGCTCAGACGTTGGGCATCCATCCGCACCATGCTGCTGACGTAGTCGAGGTTCTCGGCCACTGCATGTCCGTGCTTGATCAACGGCGCCACGTCGTTGCGCACCTGCGCGGCGAGACTGTTCACCGTCCGCAGCGCCTTCAACGCGTTGAGGCCGAGCGGGATCGCGGCGATGCCGCCGACGATCAGGACCAGCGCGATGACCACGCTGGCGATGCTGGTGAGCGTGTCCGCCCACAGCTTCCACCCGGTCGGCGTGGCCGAAACGGTGATCACCGTGTCTGGAATCGCCAGCGCCGACTGCACGAGCGCCGCGAGCGAAGCGGGTGGAAAAGCGATCACGATGTCGATCAAGCTCAGCCCTCCGGGTTGAAAGCCGCGCGCGTCGCGGACCGTAAGCGGGGTAGCAAGAGCGGGTCCAACGGACCCGTCAGATCGGCTCGCCGAGCTCGGGGGCGAGGCCTACCACCCGGTCCAGCGCTACTGTCATCACGATTCCGGTGGCGGGGTCGGCCAGGTCACCGCACACCTCGCGCAGCAGCTCGATGACGCCGTCGACCTTGTCGTTTTCGATGGCACTGAGAATCGTCTGGTTGCGCGGACGCGAGGTGGAGGCGAGCCCGCGCAACCCCGCGAAAATCGGCACGTCATGGCTGAGCACCCGCCCCATTCCCTCGCTGGAGATCAGCGTGGCGCCGGTGACCCCGAGTTCAACGAAGCCGGAAAGGATCTCGTCCAACTTCTCCTCGTGGTTGATCACCGCGATGAGCAGCTTCACCGGCTTCGGCAGCGGGGGGTAACGCGGGGAAGCGCCATCTTACCTGTCGCCGCGAAGCGCTGTCAAGCTGGCGCCGACCGCCCCGGAAGCCCATGATCCCCGTTGCCGCGGGGGCATCGCTCGCGCGTTTCGTTCGTCTGCATCGGAGGTCCCCAGCGTGCCGAAATTCGTAGTCCAGGGAGGAAAACGGCTGGCGGGGGCGGTGCAGCCCGCCGGCAACAAGAATGCGGCGCTGCCCATGCTCGCCGCCACCCTGCTGACGGACGAGGAGGTGGTGCTGGAGAACGTCCCGGACATCCGCGACGTGCGCACGCTGATCCAGCTGTTGGGGACGCTCGGTGCGGAGGCCGAGTGGAAGGGGCCGAACACGGTGCGGGTCCGGGCACGCGACATCGCCAGCGCCCGGCTCGACGCCGCGGCGGCGGCCCGCATCCGCGCTTCCATCCTGCTCGCCGGCCCCATGCTCGCCCGCACCGGAGAGCTGGAGCTGCCACCGCCCGGTGGCGACGTGATCGGCCGCCGCCGCACCGACACGCACTTCCTCGCGCTCGAGCGGCTGGGCGGCCGGATCACCACCGAGCGCGCCGGCTTCCGACTCGCCTCCAACGGTCTGCGGGGCGCGGACGTCTTCCTCGACGAGCCCAGCGTCACCGCCACGGAAAACGCGGTGATGGCGGCCGCACTCGCACGCGGCACGACCACGCTCCGCAACGCGGCGGCGGAGCCACACGTCCAGGACCTCTGCCGGATGCTGGTCGGGATGGGTTGCGAGATTTCCGGCATCGGCACGGGAGTGCTCGAGATCCAGGGAGCCGAGAAGCTCCGCGGCGGCACCTTCCGCGTCGGTTCCGACCACATCGAGGTGGGCTCCTTCATCGGGCTCGCGGCGGTCACGGGGAGCGAGCTGACCATCCGCGACGCCGCGACCGAGCACCTGGACTCGACGCTGATCGCGTACGGACGGCTGGGCATCCGCGCCGAGATCCGCGGCGACGACCTGTGGATCCCGGGGGACCAGGAACGGGCGGTGCAGATGGACATGGGAGGGCACATCCCCAAGATCGACGACGGCCCCTGGCCCGCCTTCCCGGCAGACCTGACCTCCCTCGCGCTGGTCACGGCTACCCAGTGCGACGGCACCATCCTGATCCACGAGAAGATGTTCGAGTCTCGCATGTTCTTTACGGACAAGCTGGTCTCGATGGGAGCCCGGCTGATCCTCTGCGATCCACACCGCGTAGTCGTGATCGGCCCCTCGCGCCTGCGCGGCGGCGTGGTGGAAAGTCCCGACATCCGCGCCGGCATGGCGCTGCTCATCGCCGCGCTCGGCGCGACCGGCGAAAGCATCATCTACAACGTCCAGCAGATCGAACGCGGCTACCAGCGGATCGACGAGCGGCTGCGGGCGCTGGGCGCCGAGATCGAGCGCAGCGACTCGCGCGAACGCGATTAGACCGATCAGAGGAGATCACTATGCCGGAAGAGGAGAGACGCACCGGGATCGGCGAAGGCATCCGCACGGGGATCGGGGTGCTCAACGCGCTGCGCGAAGCGGTGGAGGACACGCTCGCCGAAGCGGTAGAACGGGGCGATCTGAGCGCCGAGCGGGCGCGCGAGGTACTGCGCGACGTGGTGCGCCAGGCGGGCGCAGCGGCGGAGGGAGTCCGGGAGCGCGTCGAGCCAGCCTGGCGCGGGGCAAGCCCAGGGCTGAGGGAGGAGCTTGCGGAGCTGCGGGCGCGGGTCGAGGCGCTCGAGCGCACGGCGGGACTGCGCGGTCCGCCGCCGCTGCTGCCGCCGCCGGACGACGAGGCGTAGCGGGATTGCAGCGGGACGAGATCCGCGCGGTCACCGAGGAACGGGGAGCCTGTGGCGTCCCTCTCTGGGTCCAGCCGGAGTGGAGTGCGCGCTGGCCGTGGCTGGTGCAGGGAACTACCGGACGGGGGGACGCGGAGGAGCCGTTCGATCTCGGCGTCTGGGGGCGCCAGCCGGTCGGGCCGGTGCTGGCCCGGTGGCTGCGGCTGCGCGACGAGCTCGGCGTCCACGCCGCTCTGCACGTCCGGCAGGTCCACGGCGCCGAGGTCCGCGCCCACGCATCCCCGGGTTTCGAAGGACTCCTCCTCGGGGCGGGATATGACGGACACCTGACCGCGGCTCCGGGACTGCTGCTCACCGTTTCGGTGGCGGATTGCGTTCCCGTCTTCCTGGTCTGCGACCGACCGCGCGTAGTCGGCGCCCTACACGCGGGATGGCGCGGGACTGCCGCGGGGATCGTCGAAGGCGCGATCGCGATGCTGCAGGAGCGCTGGAGCGTCCCGCCCGCCGATCTGCACCTGCACTGCGGACCGGCCATCTGCGGGGAGTGCTACGAGGTGGGGCCCGAGGTCCACCGCGCGGTGGACCCGGCGCGCGCGGAACCCTCCGGGCCGAGACCCATCGATCTGCACGCTGCGATCGCCCGGCGGGCGGGGGAGCGGGGCATCCGCGCCGAGCGGATCACCGCCTCTACCCACTGCACCCGCTGCGGTCCCGGCGAATTCTTCTCTTATCGGGGTGCGTCACCGGCGCGCCAGGTGGGGGTAGTGGGGCTCCGCTGACACCCTCGCGGGGTTGCCTCCGTCCTGGTTTCTGTCTATCTTTCGGTTACCCTGAACCGGCGCCGCTGGCGCCGGCGCTGCGCGGCAGGGGTTGGCGAAGTGGGGAGCGGTTGCCCCGCTTTTTTTATTGCTCGAAAGCGACCAAGGTTGGCGGAACAGGCGTTGGAACGGGCGGTCGAAGAGCGGCTGCAAGAGGCAGGGTACGAGCCGGTGGTCTGGGAACGTGCCGGAACGCCCCGGCGGCCCGTGCTGCGGCTGCGGATCGACCACCTGGATGCGGCGGCGGACGCGGTAGTTACCGTGGACGACTGTGCCGCCGTGCACCGCCTGCTGACGCCGCTGCTGGACGCCCGCGCGGACCTGTCGTCCGAGTACGTGCTGGAGGTGTCTTCGCCCGGCGTCGAGCGTCCGCTCGTCCGGACGCGGGACTGGGAGCGCTTCGCCGGCAGGGAGGTAGAGGTGCGCAGCACGAAGCCGGGAGCTGGAACGGCGGCGGGGACGCTGCTCGGTCTCGACTCCTCCGGCGGCAGCGCGCGCCTGCGGCTCGCAGACGGCGACGAGGTGGAAGTACCGCTGGAAGAGGTCAGCCGGGCGAATCTGCGATTCCGGTGGGACAAAGCCCGACGTCCCGGCAACAAATAGCCCCGCGAGTTCACCAGAACGTCAGATCAACCATGAGCAACGCCACCCAGATCCTCGCCGCATTCCGCGAGATGACCGCGAACAAGGCCATCTCCAACGAGGAACTGCACGAGCTGATCAAGGACGGCATCCACGCCGCCCTGGTCAAGCGCAACGGCGCCAACGTCGATGCCGAAATCGAAATCGACGAAGAAACCGGGCGCATCGGCATCACCGTGCTGCGCGAGGTAGTCGAGGAGGTGGAGGACGAATCGCGTGAGATCTCGCTGGAGCAGGCGCGCTGGGACGATCCCGACTTCGAGGTCGGAGACGTGCTCGAAGTGCCGGTCGAGTTCGCCGATTTCGGCCGCAACGCAGTGATGGCCGCGAAGCAGCGCATCGTGCAGCGGATTCGCGAGGGCGAGCGTCAGAAGATCCGCGACGAGTACGAGGGGCGGGACGGGGAGCTGCTTTCCGGCGAGGTGCAGCAGGCGGAGCGGGGCAAGCTGGTGGTGATGCTGAACCGCACGCGCGACGCGGACGCCATCGTCCCCTGGCGCGAGCAGAACCCGCGGGAGCGCTTCCGGCAGGGCGAGTCGATCCGCGCCGTGCTCAAGAAGGTGGAGGAGACGCCCCGCGGGCCGCGGCTGATTCTGTCCCGCGCCGATCCCCTCTTCGTCGCCGCGCTCTTCCGCCTCGAGGTGCCGGAGATCATGCAGTCGCTGGTCGAGATCCGGGCCGTCGCCCGCGAGGTGGGTGGCCGCACCAAGCTGGCGGTTTCATCGCGCGACGACTCCATCGACCCGGTGGGGGCGTGCGTCGGCTTGAAGGGGTCGCGCGTGCGGGCGGTGGTGCAGGAGCTCTCCGGCGAGCGGATCGACATCGTCCCCTGGCACCCCGATCCCGAGATCTTTGCGAAAAGGGCGCTGGCGCCGGCCCGGGTGGCCAAGGTGCTGTCCGACCCGGAGAATCGGGTGATGACGGCGATCGTCGACGAGGACCAGCTTTCGCTCGCGATCGGCCGCAACGGTCAGAACGTCCGGCTCGCTTCGCAGCTCATCGGCTGGCAGCTCGACCTGTACGGGTCGCGTCAATGGCTCGAGCGCGGCGCGGAACGGTCGCTCTTCGGCCCCGCGGCGGAGAGCGAATACGAGACTGCGGACTTCCCGCTCCGCGAGCTGAACCTGGCGCCGGCGACTCTGGCGGCCCTGGAGGCGGCGGGGTATACTACTTTCTTCGACGTCATCGACTTGGAGCGTGAAGACCTCCTCCGGATCCCGGCGATCGGGCCGCCCGAGGCGGATCAACTCGTCGCCGTGATCGAAGAGCTGACGGTAGTAGAGGAGGAAGGTGAAGCGGAAGCTCCGGCCGCCGAGCCGGAGGAGGAGCAGGAAGCGGGAGACTCCAGTGAGGACCGCGTCGCCGAGCCGGCGGCCGCGGCGGATGAGGATGTCGCGCCGGACTCCGAGGCGACCGATGTCGAGGTGGTCGAGGCCGGGGTAGCGGAGGAAACCGAAGCGCCGGCGGGATGACCGCACCGGGCGGCGGTTTGCGTGAGCGCCGGCTGCTGGAGCTGCTGGGGCTCGCGGCGCGCGCGGGAGCGCTGCTTTCGGGGACCGCGAACGTGCGCGAGGGAGTGCGTGACGGCAGGGTCCACTTCGTGATGTTGGCGGAGGACGCTGCCGCCGGCCAGCGCGGCAAGCTGGAGCCGCTGCTGCAGGCCCGAGGTGTGTCCATGGTGAGCCGCTTTTCCCGCGCGCGCCTGGGCGCGGCGCTGGGGGCCACGCCGGTTTCTGCGGTCGGAATCGCGGATCCGGGGCTCGCCGAGCGGGCGGCAGAGCTCGCCCGCGGCAGTGTGGTGTAGGAGAGGTCGAAGGTCGCATCTGGACGGCCGCCGGGGGCGGCCGTATTCGCACAGGAGAACGCTGGACGTATGCGTGTTTACGAAGTAGCGAAGGAGCTGGGCACCTCCTCGGAAGGGCTCGTGCACCTCCTCAGGGAGATGCAGGTGCCCGTACGCAGCCACATGTCTGCGGTGGCGGACGAGCATGTCGCGCGGCTGCGGACGATGATCGAGCGCCAGCGCAAATCCGGCCACGAGGATGCGAAGGAAGCCGTCGAGGCCGCGCTCGAAGAAGCTCAGGCCAAACCCCGCCGCCGCCGGCGCAAGCGGGAGGACATCCCT
>JBPCJG010000013.1:0-7737 GCA_051005515.1 Longimicrobiaceae bacterium | reverse complement strand
GGATTCAGACTCTCGCGCGCCTCACGGATCGTCTTCATCAGCGAATCGACGCGCGCCTGCAGTACGTCTTCGAGGTCTGACAGGACGTACTTCTTCTTGCCGTCCTCCAGCAGATACTTCTCCGGCGGATCGTCTCCGCGCGTTTCGGCTACCTTTTGCTGGGCGACGTCCGCTTTGCGCAGCGCGAACAGCGCCTTCTGTAGCCAGACCGACTCGCGCTGCAGAAAATCGATCTCCCTGCGTAGCTTTCGTTTGTCGACCTCCACTCGTCTCCTTTTCCCGGTACGCGGGAAGCTGGGGTAAGGCTGCCGCTCAGGCCGCGGCCTGCTCGAGGCCGACGCCGAGGTTGCGCCGCAGCAGCGCTTCGGGATCGGGGTCGCGGCCGCGGAACTCGCGGAACAGCTCCGCGGCGTCGGCGCCGTCGCCCCGCGACAGGATCGCGTCCACGTACTCCTGTCCGACGCGGCGGTCGAAGATCCCCGCTTCGGCAAAGCGCCCGAAGGCGTCGGCATCCAGCACCTCCGACCAGAGGTAGCTGTAATACCCGGCCGCATACCCTCCCGCGAAGACGTGGCTGAAGCTGGTCACGAAGTGGTTGTGGGCGAACTCCGGTCGGATGGCGAACCCCTCCATCAGGCGCTGCGTGTAGCGGATCGGATCGCCGTCGCGCTCCGGCCGGTAGCGGATGTGCAGATCCAGGTCCACCGTTCCCATGCTGAGCTGCCGCATCTGATGCGACGCGGCGAGGAAGCGGCGAGCGGCGACCATCTTTTCGTACAGCTCGTCGGGGATCGGCTCCCCCGTCTCGTAGTGCCGGGCGAAGAGGTCCAGTGCTTCGCGCTCCCACACCCAGTTCTCCATGATCTGCGAGGGGAGCTCCACCCAGTCGCGGGGAACGTTGGTGCCCGACCGGGCCGCGACCGGGACCTTCGAGAGCAAGTGGTGCAGGAGGTGGCCGAACTCGTGGAAGGTGGTCTCTACCTCCTTGTGCGTGAGCAGGGCCGGACGGCCTTCCTGCGGCGGCGAAAAGTTCGCCACCACCAGGCCGAGGTGCGGGCGGAAGCCATCGTCCCGAGGGCCCCCCGTGATCAGATCCATCATCCACGCACCGGCGCGCTTGCTCTCCCGCGGGAACCAGTCGGCGTAGAAGCCCCCGAGGTGGGTCCCCTCCTCGTCGTGGACTTGGTAGAAACGCACGTCCGGGTGCCACACCTCGGCGATCGGACGCTCCGTGACCGTCACGCCGAAGAGCCGCCGCGCGATCTCGAACATCCCGGATACCACCCGGTCGAGCGGAAAGAACGGGCGCAATTCCTCATCGTCCACGTCGTAGAGCCGGCGGCGCATGCGCTCTCCCACGAAGGCCGCGTCCCACGGCTCCAGGCGATCCAGCCCCAGCTCCTCGCAGGCGAACTCCGCCAGCAGCTCCGTTTCCCGCTCCCAGTGCTCGCGCGTCCGGCGGGTGAGGTCGGTGACGAAACCGAAGGCGCGCTCACCGCTGCGCGCCATGTTCAATTCTACCGCGTAATCCGCGAAGTCGCGGTAGCCGAGGAGCGCGGCGAGCTCGCGCCGCAGCTCCAGGATGCGTCCGATCAGCGGGCGGTTGTCGAAGGGCTCCTCGGCCGCCCGGTTCATGAAGTGCTCGTACATCTCGCGGCGCAGCTCGCGGTTCTCCGCGTACTGCATGAACGGCTGGTACGAGGGGAGCTGGAGGGTGAAGCGCCACCCCTCCTCGCCCTTCTCCTGCGCGTTGGCGCGGGCGCGGGCGACGGCGCTTTCGGGAAGGCCGGCGAGCTGGTCGGGGTCGGTGACGTGCAGCGCCCAGGCGTTGGTGGCGTCGAGCGCGTTGTCCGAGAAGTCGCTGTGGAGTTGGGAAAGCTCGACCCGGATCTGCTCGACCCGCTGCTTCCGCTCGGGGTCGAGGTCGGCCCCGGCGCGCGTGAACTCGCGCAGCAGCTTGTCGACGTGTCGCCGGCGCACGGGATCGAGACGGCCGGCTTCCGGCGTCTCGGCAAACTCACGGAGCTTGGTCCACACCCCCGGATCGAGGGGGAGCTTGGCGTAGAAGGCGGAGAACTCCGGCAATATGGTGTTGTACGCCTCGCGCAGCTCCGGAGTGTTCATCGCGCCGACCAGATGGGAAACCGGGCCGATTACCCGATCCAGCCGCTCCACCAGATCGTCGAGGCGCTGTATGGTGTTCTCGTACGTCCGTTCACCAACGTCCCCCACCAGAGCGTCGAGGTCGGATTCCGCGGAAGCGAGCGCCGTCCGCACTCCCGGGACCACGTGCTCCGGACGAATTCGGTCGAAGGGGATTCGGTATTCCCGGTTCAGGAGCGGATTGTCCGTCTTCACCGGCGGATCGGAAACCATACGGCAGTCTGGTGCGAAAGTGTAGGACGGAAGTGGAACCGACCTCCGGATGTTTGTGTCCCGGAACGATCGCGGGGTTGCAAACTGCGGCCGGACCGCGCGGGGGGCAGAGCACTCCACCACCCGCTCGCTCAGCGCTCGATCCTGCCCGATCCGCGGTACGGGCTCGCCCCCGCCGTCCCCAGCACCTTGCGAGAGTAGCCATTTTCGGGATCGCGCCCGCTGCGCAGGTAGCGGTTGACGGTGCCTTCACCGCGATTGTACGCGAGCAGCGCGAGCCGCACGTCGCCGTCGTACATGTCCAGCAGACTACGCAGGTAGCGGAAGCCGATGCGCAGATTGGTAGCCGGCTCGAACAGCTCCTCGTCGCTCACCCGGCGGTCGATGCGCCGCGCCGTCCCGGGCATCAGCTGCATCAGTCCCAGAGCGCCGGCAGGACCCCGCGCCCGGGTCTTGAAACGGCTCTCGACACGCACCAGCCGGAAACCGAGTTCCGGATCGATGCCTTCGCGGCGTGCGGCCCCGTCGATCGCCTCGGCCAGCTCACCCGAAACCCCGTACCTTCCGATGTATCCGAAGACGCCGCCGTGCAGATCGCGGAACCTGCGCGCTTCCCGCAGTGCCCGCTCCCAGAATCCCCGATCGAGCACTCCCCCCTGATCGAGGCGCGGGGCTGGAGAAGGCTCGAGGGGGAGGGTGTCCGCGACCACGAAGCCGCCGGCGGACGCCGGCTGCACGTGCACCGTGCTCGCGAGCAGCACCAGTCCGCCCGCCATCCACAATCGTTTTACCAAGTGATCGATCACCGGCGCTTCCGGTTTCGGGTTCGCAACCGCGGCCAAAACCTGTTAACCTGCTGCGAATCAGCGCCCCCGTCAAGGTTGTTCGTGCTTTGACGGTCGGCGCGAACCGCATCAGCCGACCCGAGGGGTGACTCGTTTGATCATCGACTGCCACGTCCATCTGAACCGCTACCCGGACGATCCGCCGTCCACGCTGGTGGAGCGCTGCGAGCGCCTCCGCGGTGAAATGGATCGGCACGGCATCGACTACGCCCTCGTGCTCTCCAGCTACCGGGTCACTCCCGATCGCAACGGCGTGGAGGAGATCCTCCACGCCATCGGCGACGACCCGCGTCTCGGCGTGGTGGCGGGGGTCAGCTACTACAACTACCGGGCCCACGACCTGGCCGACCTCCGCGTCCTGCTCCGGGAGAAACGGATCAAGGGACTCAAGCTGTACCCCGGCTACGAGGCTTTCTTCGTTCATGACCCGCGCATGCGGGTGGTCTATGAACTTGCCGGCGAGTTCGACGTCCCGGTGATGATCCACACGGGCGACACCTACGACCCCAAGGGCAAGCTCAAATACGCACACCCGCTGGAGGTGGACGAGGTGGCGGTGGACTTCCCGGAGGTCACCTTCGTGATCTGCCACCTCGGCAACCCCTGGTTCGTGGACGCGATGGAGGTCATCTACAAGAACGAGAACGTGGTGGGTGACATCTCGGGGCTGACCCTGGGCCACTTCGAGGAGAACTTCGAGCGCTTCATGCTGGCGCAACTCAAGGAAGTGCTCGCCTTCGCGGGCGATCCTTCGTCGCTGCTCTTCGGGACCGACTGGCCGATCTGCGACATCGGCAGCTACATCCGCTTCGTCCGGCAGCTCGATCTGACGGAGGAGCAGACGGAGCAGATACTCTGGCAGAACTCGGCGCGCATCTTCAATCTGCAACTTCCCGGCGCCGCTTGAGCGAGCACTTTCCCATCCTCGAGGTGGAAGACGAGCGGACCCCCCTCGCCGATTCGGCGCTCGGGCTGATCGCCGAATTGTTCGCCCGCTCCGACCGGCAGCCGCTGGCGGAGCTGCGCATGGAGTTGGGGGAAAAGCGGCTGGACCTGCTCGCCGCGTACGACTTCCATCTCCTCAGCGCCCAGGCACCCGACGGCGCAGCCGCCGCGGTGGCCATCGGCGTCTACCTGGCGGGCGTGAACGCCGGCTTCGTCTCGTACCTGGCGGTTGATCCCCGTCACCGGGCGCGGCGACTCGGCCGCACGCTGCGCCTGCGATTGATCGATACGCTGCGCAAGGACGCCCGTGGCAGCGGCTTCCGCGATCTGGGCTGGGTACTGGGCGAGGTGCGACGCGCGAGCCCCTGGCTGCGGCGACTGGTGCGCGAGCGGGGAGCCATCCCCTTCGACCTCGAGTACTACCACCCGGGGATCGTGCTCGACGTCGACGCGGTGCGCTGGGTCCTCTACCGCCAGCCGGTCGGTGACGGCCGCCCGTGGCTCCCCGCCGCGGAGGTGCGGCGCACCCTGTTTGCGATCTGGCGGCGGGTGTATCGCATCCGCTATCCGCTCGAACGGCCGGGCTTCGCGGCGATGCTGGAGCAGCTCGCCGGCAAGGATCTCGTCGGACCGGACCCGGAGTTGCACACGTCCGACGATTCCGGCGACGCCGACGCGCGTCGAGCGGCGCACGCCGGGGCCCTTACGCGGTCGTCCTGAAACCGAGCTGCTCGGCGGCACGGCGGGGCGCCCGCTTCCCTTCCTCCTCCCCGTTCCACCCCTGTCTCCCCACCCCGCCCAGAACACGGACGAGCTGTACCGGCTCTTTCTGGAGAACGTCCGCGACTACGCGATCTTTCTGCTCGACGCTGCGGGCCGGGTGGTGAGCTGGAACGTGGGCGCGGAGCGGGTCCTCGGCTATCCTGAAAGCACCGCCATAGACCTTCCGCTGGAGGCGTTCTTTGCCCCCTCGGCGCGGGAGCGGGAAGACGCCTCCCGCGCGCTCCGCACGGCCGCGGAGCGCGGGCGTGCGGACCTCGAAGGGTGGCGCATCCGCAGCGACGGCTCCGCGATCTGGGCGACGATGGTGATCACCGCGCTGCGGGCAGACGGCGGCGAGACGATCGGCTTCGGAGTGATCGTCCGCGATCTGACGGAAAGGAAGCGCATCGCCCGCGACTACGAGGAGAGTCGGCAGCGGTACCGCTCGCTCTTCGAGCACCACCCCGATGCGGTGCTGGCGTTCGATACGGACCGACAGCCGCACAGCGCCAACCCCGCCGCCGTGGCGATGACCGGGCATTCGCCCGCCGAGCTGGAAACCCTGCCGTTCGCGGCGCTGCTGGTGCCGGAAGAGCGCCAGCGGGCGGAGCAGTGCTTCGCCCGCGCCGCCGCGGGGAAGCCGCAGTGGCTGGAGTCGCGGCTCCTGCACCGCTCCGGCCGCAGCGTGGACGTGGCGCTCACCGTGGTCCCCATCCGGGTCCACGGCGAGGTGCTCGGCGTCTACGCCATCGTCGAAGACGTCGGCGACCGGAAGCGCGCGGAAGCCGACAGGGAAGCCCTGCTCCAGCGCGAATCCGAAGCCCGGCGTGCTGCCGAAGCGGCGAGTGTCGCCAAGTCCGACTTCCTCGCCGTGATGAGCCACGAGCTGCGTACGCCGCTGAACTCCATCCTCGGCTTCTGCACGCTGATCGCCGACGGCGACGCGGGGCCCGTCACCCCCGTCCAGACGCACTATCTGGCGCGGCTCAGGAGCGGCGCGGACCGTCTGCTGCGGATGTTCGAGGAGATCCTCGCCTACGCGCGGCTGGAAAGAGGGGAAGCGGAGCTACGGCTCGGGGAAGTGGATCCCGCTTCGCTCCTGCGCGAAGAGGGAGAGCGGGTCCGCACCCTCGCGGCCGAACGGGGCCTCGAGCTCGTCGTGGATGCGCCACCGGGGTCGGGCCGCGTGATCACCGACGCCGAGCTGCTCCGCCAGGCCGTCGGAACGCTGGTGTCGAACGCCGTCAAGTTCACCCCGGCCGGTTCAGTCCGCCTCTTCGTCGCCCCCTCCCGTGGCACCGTCCGCATCGGCGTCGCGGACACCGGCATCGGCATCGCCGCCGAGCACCGCGAGCGCATCTTCGAGCCCTTCTGCCAGCTCGCCTCCGCGAACACGCGCGCGGCCGAAGGGGCCGGCCTCGGGCTCACGCTCGCCCGCCGGCTGGCGCGCACGTTGGGGTCCGAGGTGGAGGTGGAAAGCGAGCCGGGCCGCGGCAGCGTCTTCACGCTGGAGCTGCCGCGGGAGTTCCCGCAGCGGAGCAACGCAGCGGCCGGACCGTAGCTCGAGGCACCCCTCGCCTACCAGTCGCAGCCGCGGTGGCGGCGGCAGTCGCGCCCCTTGTCTCCCCCCCGTCCCACGCCGACTGTCACGCCTGCCTGGAAGCTGAACAGGTCGGTGTCGCTACGCAACCGGGAAGACGGTGATGGTGCCGTCGAAGTTGTCGCGGATGTCCCCCTCCCGCAGGTAGTCCGCCTCGCCGTTGTTGTGGTAGGTGACGCGGTTCACCCGCCTCAGCTCCACCTTCTTGAGCACGCGGTCCGCCACCGCCGCCAGATGCTCCACGTCGACGGGTTCTACCTGGTGGCGCCCAACGCCTGAAGGCATGCATCAGGCCTCCCACGGCACCGCAGCGGAACGGCATTTCCGCTTCCGCCCCGGGGACCTCCCCCGCGGAGTAGCCATCTGTGGAGCGATGCAGCACTTGAAATTACCAAGGGCTCCGCGCAGCGAGGGAAGCTTGGACCAACCTTGAACAGATTCCTTTGCAATTTACCGTCAACGCTGCCGAATGCCACTCCCCGGCGCCTCCCGCGAGACACTCTGCCGAACCTCCTGAGCCCATGACCTGCCGAGTCGACCGCTCCGCTCGCGGAGGGAAGACGTAGGCCGGAGCAGGGCTTTCGGCTTCGGCAGCTGTCCTTTGACAGGCGCTTCATCCCGCCGCACCCCGCGCGCCACCGGAAAGGTCTGTTTCCTGCCCCGATGCACGGCCGCTCCCGGTTCGAAACCCCGGAACCGCACACCCTTCGTGACCGCGATGTTTTCAGATTCTTGTTCGCCAGCAGCTTGGACGCACCCGATCGAGCTCCGGCGGGGTCCGGGGCTCCTGCTGTTCGTGGCGTGCTGCGGGCCATTGATCCCGCTGCTCGCGCTCGCGGGTTATCTGGGGCTCCGCGGCGGGGAAGCGATGGCCGCGCTCCCGCTGCTGGCGGTGACCGGAATCGGAGCGATGCTCTCGCTGCTCGCCGCTGCGGCCGTGCAGCAGACGATGTTCGTACCGCTGCTGCGGACGTGCCGGACCCTGGACCATCACCTGCGGTCCGGAGCTGACCCGCGATCGCCGCTCGCATCCACGGGTGAGGGAGGAGTGCGGATGCGAGATGCCGAGGCGGCTGCGCACCGTTTCGTCCGCCTGATCGGCTTTCAGGAGGACCTGCTTGCGGTGCTCTCGCACGACGCCCGCTCGCCGCTTTCCAGCATCAGGTTCGCCACCGAGATGAGCCAGAGCTGCCTGCGGGAAGCGGTACC
>JBPCJG010000012.1:0-11957 GCA_051005515.1 Longimicrobiaceae bacterium | reverse complement strand
GCTCGCGCCGCGCCTTCGCCGCGGGTGATACGCGCGGCCATCACCTCGTCTTCGTGGCGACGGACGACCGCGCAGTCAACGCCTGCATCGCCCGCGAAGCCGCGGCGAACGGTGCGCTGGTGAACGTTGCCGATTCACCCGCAGAATCCATCTTTCTGGTTCCCGCGACGCTGCGGCAGGGCGAGGTGACGGTGGCGCTCTCCACTGCCGGAGCCGCGCCGGTGTTCGCCCGCCGCTTGCGAGATCGGCTCGGCGAAACCGTCACGCCCGGGGTGGGTCGCGCCGCCGCCCGGCTGCGGCAGCTCCGCGAGGAGGTCCGCGCCCGCTGGTCCGACGAACCGGCGCGGCGACGCGATTTCTGGCTCCGCCTCGTCTCCCCCGAGCTGCTCGACTCGGCAGTCGCCGGCCGGGATGAAGAGGTCGAACTCGCCATCTCCCGATGCCTCTCGCAGTCGTAGGCGCGAGCCACCGGACGGCGCCGCTCGAGTTGCGCGAGCGGCTCGCCTTCCGCCGCGCGGAGGTGGGCGGCGCCCTCGCCGGCCTGATCGGGTCGGGCGCGGCGGCGGAGGCGGTGCTGCTCTCGACCTGCAACCGCAGCGAAGTGTATGTCGGCGCCGACGACCTGCAGTCCGCTGTGGAGGCGGCAAAGCGGTTGCTGTCGGCGCGTGCCGCGGAGGGCGACCTCGGTGGCCACCTCTACGTGTACCGGGACCGGGACGCCGTGGCGCACCTCTTCCGAGTCACGGCGGGGCTCGACTCGATGCTGCTCGGCGAGCCGCAGATCCAGGGGCAGGTGAGGGAGGCGTACACGGCGGCCCGCTCCGCGCTGGGGCCCGCCGGCTCTGTTGTCGGTCCGGTGCTGAACCGCTGGTTCCAGAGCGCCCTCGCCGTGGGCGGCAGGATCCGGAGCGAGACCGAGATCGGGCGCGGTGCCGCTTCGGTTCCCTCCGCCGCCGTGGAGCTGGCGAAAAAGATCTTCGGGACGTTGCGCGGGCGGCGCGCGCTGGTGCTGGGGGCCGGCGAAATGAGCGAGGTCACGCTCGAGTGTCTGCGCGGTGAGGGGGTGCGCACCGCGGTGGTCGCCAACCGGACGCACGAACGCGCCGTCGAGCTCGCCGCGCGCCTGGGTGGCACGGCGGTGCGCTGGGACGCCTTCGACGCCGCCCTGCCGGAGGTCGACATCGTGGTGGCGTCGACCGCGGCTCCGCACCCCGTCCTCACCCGTGAACGGCTGCGCCGCGCCCTCCCCGACGGCGCCGGCAGGCCGCTCTGCATCCTCGACATCGCGGTGCCGCGGGACGTCGCGCCGGAGGTGGGAGACGAGCCCAACGTCTTCCTCTACAACGTCGACGACCTCGCCGCGGTGGTGGACGACAACCGCGACCGACGCCGGTCCGAGCTCCCGACCGCGGACGCCATCATCGCCGAAACCGTCGAGCACTTCTGGAGCTGGTACGCGGCCCTCGCGGTGGTCCCGACCATCCGCAGCCTGCGCCAGCAGGGCGAACGGCTGCGGCAGGCCGAGGTGGGGCGGGCGCTGCGCCGCCTGGCCCACCTCTCGTCGGACGATCAGGAGGCGATCGACGCGCTCACCCGCGCGCTGACGAACAAGTTGCTGCACTCCCCCACCGTGCGACTTCGCGACGCGGTGGGGAACGGACGCGGCACCGGTGTTCTGGACACGGCGCGCTATCTGTTCGAGCTGGACGACACTTTCAACGAAGGGGACGAATGAAGCGAGTGCTGGTTACCGGAGGTGCGGGCTTCATCGGATCGCACGTGGCGGACGCCTACCTGCGGCGGGGCGACCGAGTGACCGTGCTCGACAGCCTGGTCCACGGCAAACGGGAGAACGTCCCGGACGGAGCGGACTTCGTCCATCTGGACATCCGTGATCCCGAGGCGGCGGCGCTGATCCGGGACGGCGGGTTCGCCCTGGTCAACCACCACGCTGCGCAGATGGACGTGCGCGTTTCCGTGGAAGACCCCCGCTTCGACGCCTCGGTGAACGTTGACGGGCTGCTCAACGTGTTGGAGGCGGCGCGGCTGGGAGGAGTGGGGCGCGTGCTCTTCGTCTCGTCGGGCGGCGTCGTCTACGGCGAACCCGACGTCCGCCCGACGCCGGAGGGAGCCGCCAAGGTCCCCGAAAGCCCTTACGGTGTCACCAAGCTGACGGGGGAGCAGTACCTCTACTACTACCATCGCGTGCACGGCCTGGAATACGCCGCGCTGCGCTACTCGAACGTTTACGGACCGCGCCAGGATCCCCACGGCGAGGCGGGAGTGGTAGCGATCTTTTCAACGGGTCTGCTCCGCGACCAGCCGCTGACCGTTTATGGAGACGGCGAGCAGACGCGCGACTACGTCTTCGTGGGAGACGTGGTGCAGGCGAACCTGCTCCTGTCCGAGGCGGAGCTGCCGCGGGCCCGCTCGCTCGATGACCGCGGCTTCAACGTCGGGACCGGCATCGAGACCAGCGTCAACGCACTGGCCGCGTCGCTGATGCGCGCCGCCGGTGAGGAGGTCGAGGTTCGCCACGCCGCGGAACGACCCGGAGAGCTGCGGCATTCGAGCCTGGACGCCGCGCGGCTGCGGGGGCTCGGGTGGGGCGGCGACACCGCCCTCGAAGCGGGGCTGCGCGAGACGTACGCCTGGATCCGCGAGGATCTGGAGCAGCGGGCGGCGCTCGCATGACGGCAGCACTGCCGCTCGCGCAGAGCGGCGCCGGGGAGTTCGGCATCGTCTGGAGGATGCTCGTGGAGGGCACCCTTTCGACCCAGCTCATCGTCGGGCTCTGCCTGCTCGGCTCGCTGGCGTCATGGACTCTGATCGCCTGGAAGTGGCTACAGTTCCGTCGCCTCGACCGCGAAGCCGACCGCTTCATCGACGAGCTCGAGCGGGCGCGGCGCCTCGAAGACGCCTACAGCTCCATCCTCGCGCTGCCGGAGTCGCCCTTTACCCGGGTCTTCCGCCGGGGGGTCAACTTCTTTTCCGAGTTGCGCCCGGGTGCGCTCCGCGGCGACGGACAGTCGCGCGGACTCTCGCCCACGCAGCTCGAGGTGCTGCGGCTGGTGCTGGAAAAGGAGGAGGGGGACGAGCGCGACGAGCTCACGGAAGGCATCCTCTGGCTCGCGATCATCGCGACCGTGTCGCCGCTGCTGGGGCTGCTGGGCACCGTGCTCGGCGTGATGAACTCCTTCGTAGGCGTCGCGCAAACCGGGAGCAGCAGCATCAGCGCCGTCGCCCCCGGCGTCGCCGAGGCACTGATCACCACCGCGGCTGGCCTGGTGGTGGCGATCCCGGCGGCGATCGGCTACAACTACTTCAGCGGGCGGCTGGCGCTCTTCCTCGGCGAGCTGGAGGGCTTCTCCAGCGAGTTCATCGGGACGCTGGCGCGCGAGGGCAAGGTCTGAGATGCCGCGCCGCCGCTCCCGCGCCGGGATCCCCGATGTCCGCGCGGACATCAACATCACTTCGCTGGTAGACGTGGCGCTCACGCTGCTGGTCATCTTCATCATCACCGCGCCGCTGCTCCAGGGAGGTGTCGAGGTGAGCGTGCCGCAGGCCGAGACCGAACCCATCCAGTCTCCCGAGGGTGTGATCGTGACGGTGGACCGCGACGGGGAGATCTACATCGGTGACGCGCCGGTCACCCTGGAGCGCTTCGCCGAGGAGTTCCCCGCCGCGGTTCGCGACCGGGGGGCGACCAACGTCTACCTGCGGGCCGACCAGGGAGTGGAGTACGGCCGCGTGGTGCAGATCCTGGGAGCGATGCGGGCAGCGGACGTCGCGACAGTGGGACTCGTCGCCGAACCGGAGCCGGAGCGGAGGGAGGGGTAGATGGCGCGCAAGCGGTTCCGACTGAGGACGGCGACGGCGGTCAGCGCGGTCCTGCACGCGATCGTCATCGGGGCGATCCTGGCGGCGGCGAGCGCGGCCGGGAAGCTGCCGAAGATGTCCGTGTACCGCGTGGACATCGTTTCCCCGCCTCCGCAGGCGGAAGGAGAACCGAATCCGACCCCCGCCGACCCCGCGGCGGCGGAGCCGGAAGCGGCGGAACCGGACCCCGAGCCCGCCGCGGCGGAGCCCGAGTCACCCCCGCCCGAGCCCACGCCGCCGCAGCCCGAACCCACGCCGAAGCCGGCGCCGCCGAAGCCCACGCCGAAAGCAGCCGAACCAAAGGCGACCCAGCCGGCGGAGCCGAAGCCGAAGCCGCCCGCGGAGAAACCGGCGGAACGACCGGCGTCGAAGCCTCCGCAGCCCGCGAGCACAGGGAGCGAGCCCGACCCGAACTCGCCGGGGGGTGAGGGGTTGAAGGTACGTACCGCCGGGGAGGCGTGTCCGAGCCAGGCGTACTGCAACAACATCGCGCGGCAGGTGAAGCGCTACTTCCGCCGACCTTCCGAGGCCCGCTCCGACCGCGGAGAAGTGTGCTTCACCCTCGCCGCCGACGGCAGCGTCGACGACATCCGCGTCGAACGGCTGCGCGGGAGCGCGGTGTTCAAGCTGGCCCTGATCGAGGCGGTGGAGCAGGCGGGATTGCGCAAGGAATTCGGGCGCATTCCCGGGGATTTCGACGCCGACGAGCTGCACCCGTGCGTTGAAATCGTTCCCGGCTCCTGACTCCTACCGTGTTCCCGCGGCGTTGCCGTCCCTCACCCTTGCCGTCGTCCGTATGACCTTCCGGTCCGTCTGGTTCTGCATTCTCTGCACGCTGGTCGCCTCCGCGCTGAGCGCTCAGGAGCCGACCGGCATCCGCCTGCGCGTAACCTACGAGCCCGGGTACCAGCCGGGTCTCGTGGTGCTGCCGTTTGCCGGCGGCGGATCGACGAGCGCCCCGATCCGGCAGATCGTCCGTCAGGATCTGGACTTCAGCGATCGCTTTTCCCTCAAGGACGCGGGATCCGCCGGACCTGGCGACGCCGCCGACGCGGCGCGCTGGCGTGAGCGCGGCGCCGACTGGGTGCTGGCGGGGGAGGTGAGTCCCCGCGCCGGCGGATACACCCTCCGGCTGACGCTCCACGACGCCGTGTACGGGCAGGTCAAGCAGTCGGGATCGTTCGCCCTGCCCGCGCCGGGCGCCGGCGACTTCCGTATGGCGGTGCACGCCGCCGCCGACGAGGTGGTCCGCTGGGCGACCGGGGAACCGGGGATGGCTGCGACGCGCGTCGCCTTCGTCCGTCAGTCGGGCCGCGACAAGGAAATCTACGTCGTGGATTCCGACGGCGAAAACGTGCGGCGGATCACGAACGACGGCTCCATCGCCCTGTCCCCGGCCTGGTCTCCCGGCGGCGGACGCATCGCCTACACTTCGTTCCGGGGTGGCGGGCCGGCGCTGTACGAGCGCGACCTTGCCACGGGACGAGACCGGACTCTTGCCTCGGGTCCCGGCATCCACATCACCCCGGAATACTCTCCCGACGGGCGCACCCTCGCCTTCGCCGCGACGCTGGCCGGCAACACCGAAGTGATGACGATGCCGGCGTCGGGCGGTTCGCCGCGTCCGCAGACGCGGGGGCGGCGCTTCGATTCGCTGTCGCCGACCTTTGCGCCGGACGGAAATCGGATCGCCTTTGTTTCCAACCGGCTCGGCGCGCCGTATCTCTACGTCATGCAGCTCGGAGGGGAGCCCCGCCTGGTCTCGAACTACACCTACGGCGAGCGCGGCTACGACACGTCGCCCGACTGGTCGCCCACCGGCGCGCAGATCGTCTACGAAACCCGCGTCCGCGGCGCGCCGCAACTGGCGGTGGTGGACGCGTCGGGATCGGGTGCCCGGCTGCTGACGAACAGCTCCAGCAACGAGGATCCGAGCTGGGCTCCCGACGGCCGCCACGTCGTGTTCGGATCTCCGAACCGCGACGGCGGCGGACTCTTCGTCATCGACACGGCGAGCGGCCGTGTCCGGGCCCTGCTGCGCGGGCGCGGATACGGTCTGCCCGCCTGGTCCGGCTCCCTCGCCCGTTGAATCCGCGGCGCCACGACGGGCTCCGCGCAACCGCTCACTCGCCCTGCACGAGGACTCCCATGAAGCTGCGTTCCGTAGCCACTCTCGCCCTGATTTCCTTCGCCCTGGCCGGGTGCAAGAAGAGGACGCCCCCCGGGGGTCCGGAGCCCGTCGACGGCGCCGCGGGGATGGCGGACGCCGGAGGGGCCCGCGCGGATTCGCTGGAGGCGGAGCGGGTGCGGCTGGAGCGGGAGCGCCTGGCGCGCGACGCGGCGGCTGCGAGGATCCGCGAATCGCTGACCGAGCCGATCTACTTCGCCTACGACAGCGACGACTTCGACGAGGACACCCAGCAGCGCTTGCGCAACAAGGCGGCGATCCTGCGGGCGAACCCCGACGTGCAGATCCGCATCGAGGGGCACGCCGACGCGCGCGGCTCCACCGAGTACAATCTCGCGCTCGGCCAGCGCCGGGCCGAAGCGGTGCGCGACTTCCTCGCTGGCTTCGGCATCGACGGCGATCGCATCACCACGGTCAGCTACGGCAAGGAACGCCCGGCCGTGGAGGGGGACAGCGACTACGCGTACTCGCAGAACCGGCGCGACGAATTCGAGGTCATCGCCGGCGAGCTGCGGGTTTCCCCGGCGGAGCTCCGCTGATGCGGCCGGCGATCGCCCTGCTGGCCATGGTTGTGCTCACCGCGGGGTGCGTGACCAAGCGCAACCTCAACGACCTGCAGGCGGAGATCCAGATCGGGCAGGAGGAGATGCTGCGGGAGCTGCGGGCGCAGCACGAGCGCATGCTGGATTCGCTCGGTCGGCAAGAGGTGCAGACCCGTGGAGATCTAGCGAACCGCATTCTCCAGCTCGAGCGTCAGCTCGTGCAGATCCAGGAGTTGACGGGACAGAGCCAGCAGCGATTGAACGACCTCCGGCAGCAGGTGGCGGAGCGAGCGCGGGCCGCGGCGGCGGCCGATACCACCGAAGGCGGTGCCGCCGCTGGCGATCCGCAGGAGCTCTTCAACACCTCGCTCGCGGCGCTCAGACGCGGCTCGCACGCGGCGGCGCGGGCCGGCTTCGGGGAGTTCCTGCGTGCGTTTCCGCAGCATCCGCTCGCCTCCGATGCGCAGTTCCACCTCGGCGAATCGTACCAACAGTCGGGAGATGCGGAGCGGGCCCTGCAGGCGTACGCCCGCGTGGTGCAGGCGTACGCCGGCTCCGCCAGGGCCCCGGCCGCGCTCAACGCGGCAGCGTCGATCGAGATCGAGCGAGCCAACCGCGACGCGGCGCGGACGCTGCTCAACCAGCTCTTGCGCGCCTACCCGCGCAGCCCCGAGGCGGAATCGGCGCGCCAACGGCTGCGGTCGCTGGGCAGCTGATCCTATCGGCGAGTGCGCTGCCCCTTCTGCCGGCACTCCGAAGACCGCGTCGTCGATTCCCGCAGCAGCCGTGAGGGGCGCGCGGTGCGGCGGCGGCGCGAGTGCCTGCGCTGCAGCCGCCGCTTCACCACCTACGAGTATATCGAGGAGCGGCCGCTCCAGGTCCGCAAGAGCGATGGCGAGACCGAGCCGTACGACCGCCGCAAGCTGCTGCGCAGCATCCAGATCGCTTCTGCGAAGCGTCCGGTGAGTCCGGTCGAGGTGGACTCGATCGTCGAAAGGATCGAGCGTGAGCTGGACCACCAGGACGCCTCCGAGGTCGCCAGCCGTCGCTTGGGGGAGATGGTGATGGCGCGGCTGAAGGGTCGCGACCACATCGCGTACGTCCGCTTCGCCTCCGTCTATCGAAACTTTCAGGATCTGACGGAGTTCTACGAGGAGCTCGAGGATCTCGACGCACGCGCCGCGGAGACCGAGCTGCGGCGCTATCAGGAAGAGCTGCCGCTGGATCCGCGGGCGGACTCCGGCTCGTAAGCCGGGCTCTCGTGGCGTTCCGAACCCGCGCCCATCCCCGGTCATCCATGGCGTTGCTCCGTTCGAGTGGGTCAGCAGAAATGCCGTTCTTCGACCACCTCGAAGAACTCCGCTGGCGGCTGATCAAGATCCTGCTCGCGGTGGCGATCGGAACCGCCGTGGGCTTCGTGCTGGTCACCCGCCTCGACGTGCTCGGGATCCTGATCGACCCGATCACTCCCTTCCTCGGCGGCACTCGACTCAAGTACCTGAGTCCGACCGAGCCGTTCTTTATTACTCTGAAGCTGGCGATCCTGGTCGGCTTTCTGTTCGCCTTCCCCGTGGTACTCTACCAGATCTGGGCGTTCTTTTCTCCGGCGCTGATGCCGGCGGAGCGGCGGCTGATCATCCCCGCCCTCTACCTCGGGCTGGTGCTCTTCGCGTCGGGCGTGGCGCTGGCGTACAAGATCGTGCTGCCGGTGACGCTCCGCTTCACGATGGGCTTTCAGACGGCGAGTCTGGAGCAGTCCATCGTCATCGGCGAGTACATGAGCGTGGTCATCCGCCTGCTGCTGGCGTTCGGGATCGTCTTCGAGATGCCCATCGTGATCCTGGTGCTGTCTGTCCTGGGCGTGGTCACGCCCGAGTTCCTGGCCGAGAAGCGGCGGCACGCCATCGTTTCCATCACCGCGCTCTCCTCGATCATCACTCCGGGCGACGTGATCACGATCACCCTCATGATGATGGTGCCGCTGATCCTCCTCTACGAGCTGTCGATCGTGCTTTCCCGGGTCGTCACCCGGCGCAGGGCGCCCTCCGCCGCGACCGTGGAGGCGTGAACGGCCGGCGGAGCTGGACCGTCGCCGCGCTGCTCGCGCTGCTGTTGCCGCTGGCGCAGGAGGCGGCAACCCAGGTGGTGGCGCCGGACAGCGTGCGCGGCGACACGCTTCCCCGCGGAGCCGTCGCCGCCGACACGGCGCGGCAGCTCCCTCCTGACAGCGTCTTCGAGCGGCTCAGGCAGCTGCCGGGGTACACCACTACGGAGTACGGCGGCGACAGTGCCGCCTACGATGCCGGCGACAAGGTCCTGCGGCTGCGCGGCGATCCCTTCCTCACCCGCGGAACCGACCGCTTGACGGCGAAAGATTCGCTCGTCTTTCGCGATCGCCAGCAGGTGGTGGAGGCGTACGGGTCTCCGCAGGTGCGGGGGCAGGGGCAGGAGATCACCGGCCAGTACCTCTTCTACGACCTGGGGAGGCGCCGGGCGACGGTCGAGCGCGGGCGCACCCGTCTGACACAGGGGGCGCAGTGGATCGTGGTGGCGGACATCACCGCGCCCCAGAGCGGAGACACGCTCTTCGGCCGCAACGTGGAGTTGACCACCGACGATCGGCCGGATCCGCAATACCACTTCCTCGTCGGCCGGCTGCAGATCCTCAAGAATCAGATCCTGGTGGGCCGGCCCGCCGTGCTCTACTTCGGAGACGTACCCGTCTTCCCGCTCCCCTTCATCTTCCAGCGGCTCGAAGAAGGCAGGGCGAGCGGCATTCTCGTGCCACGCTTCGGAATCAACGACATCGTGCGCACCAGCGGGCGCTCGCGGCAGATCTCGAACGTCGGCTACTACTGGGCCATCAACGACTACCTGGGCGGGCAGTTGGCGACGGAGTGGCGGAGCGGATCGTACACCGCCCTGCAGGGAGGGCTCGACTTCCGCTGGACGCGCCAGTTCCTGAACGGATCGTTCAACTTCAGCCGCTACTGGCGCGATGGAGGAAGCACCGCGCTGAACCTGGGCGGCAACGGCAACTGGAAGCCGGACGAGCGGACGCAGATCAACGGTTCCGGCAACTTCGCTTCGAGTTCCCAGTTCGTGCGTCAGGAGAGCACCGACCCCCTTGAGGTGGTGCAGAGTCTCCGCTCGGCGCTGTCTGCGACCCGGCGCTTCGACTGGGGCTCCGTCAACCTCGGAGCCACCCGCGACCAGCAGGTCGCCAGTGGCCGTGTCGACGCCACCTTCCCCGCGCTCGCGATCTCCGTCAACCCGATCACCTTCTTTCGTGAGCCACTGCAGGAAAGGGCGCGCTGGTACAACAACGTGACGCTTTCGGGACTCGCGCCGAGCTTCACCCGCTCGACGGTGGACCTTCCCGACACCGTGGTGGCCGACCTGGACCCCACCGATCCGGCCTTCCGGCGTCCGCCGAGCGACCAGGAACGGATCGTCGGCAGCTTCTCGCCGAACCTGCAGATCGGCAACCTGAGCATCGGGAGCAGCCTCAACCTGAACCGCACCTCTCTGGGGGAGCTTCCCGGGGGTGACGAGTTCGACGGACTTCCGACCATCACCCGCGACGAGGGCTCCTACACCGCCTCCGTGAGCTATCGGCAGACGCTGGTCGCTTCGACGAGCGTTTCCCCGACGTTGCAGGTTTCGCAACAGCTCCTGCGCAATGATACGACCGGCAACGAGTTCGTCTTCGGGGCACGCCGCCTCAGCTTCGGGGCCAACCTGAACACCGACCTGTACAGAATCTATGGCGGGATAGGGCCGTACGCGGCGATCCGGCACCACTTCAAGCCGACGATTTCCTACTCGTACGCACCATCGGTGACGCAGACTCCGGAGCAGATCGACCTCTTCGGCCTCGACCAGGGGCAGGCGCGGAACATCGTCACGGTGGGGATGACCAACACCTTCGAGGCCAAGCTGCGGCAGCCCGACCGGCCCGCGGCCGACTCGCTCGCGGACACCGCGGCGGCGGCCGTGCCACCGCCACCCGGAGACGCGCAAAAGGTCACCATCCTGGCGCTCAACACGAGCGCGGTGCAGTACGATTTCGTGCGCGCGGAAGACGGCAACGGCTTCCGTACCGAGACGCTGAACAACTCGGTCACCTCCGACTATCTGAGGGGGCTGAGTCTTTCCTTCAGCCATTCGCTGTTCGAACCGGTGCCGGCGATCCCCACCTTGCTGCGTCCGGAGGCCCGGCCGAGACGGGGCCGGTTCTCGCCCTTTCTGTCGTCGCTGAACGCGAGCTTCAGCTTCGGGCAGGAATCCGCACTCATCCGCTGGCTCGGTTTCGGCCCCCGGGGTTCGGAGTCGGCGACGGCGGAGCCCGGTCTGGTGCCGAACGACAGCACCGACCGCACCACCGCCGCGGCCGGTGGCGCCGGCGCGGCGACGGGAAATCCGCGCGAGGTAGGACGCGGGCCGTGGCGCGCCAGCGTGCAGTACGCGCTGGCGCGGCCGCGGGGTGTCGCGCAGGCGCTGCTCCCCGACGACAGCGGAGAAACGCAGAACCTGAGCGGGACGTTCTCCTTTGCGCCGACGCCCAACTGGGGGGTGAGCTGGCGGACTTCGTATTCGCTGACCACCGGCGACTTCGCATACCACTCGCTGAACCTGGAGCGAGACCTCTACCGCTGGCGGGCGAACTTCAGCTTCTATCGAACGCCGACGGGGAATACCTCCTTCGAGTTCTCCGCCCAACTCATCGATCTGCCGGAGCTGCGCATCCCCTTCCGCGAACGCAACATCGGCGCAGGCGGCTGAACACGTCCACCACGATGGACAGCGGGTTCTCCGTGGACGGGCACTCCTCCACCGTCCGGTTCGCACCTACCGCGCAGGTCCGTCGGCTAAGCACTTTCCGGCCAGCCGGTTGGCGTGCCCCGATCAGGTCGCCGGCTCGCGGTACGCCGGTTGCTCCCTGAACGGACAAAAGCAGCTCCCTTTCTCCGCATCCGCCTCATGCGCCGCCCTCTTGTCGTTCTGCTCGCCGCCTCGCTCGCCGCCGCCTGCGGAGACAACGATTCGGTCACCTTCGTTGGCGTCGGCGACGCCGGCGCACCCCAGAACGTCGCCGCGCGCGCCACCTGGAAACTCGAGGGCTTCGCCGGCAACGACCCGGTCGGCGCGCCGGTGGTCGAGGTGACGTGGGAGCTGCCCGTCGGCTGGAACGGCGAACCCTTCCGCGTTTACGCCAGGCGCTCCGGTACCGGGAACTACGGCCTGATCGCCACCGTCACCTCGTGCGCGCAGGGGCTCTGCCTCTACAGCGACCGGAACGTCGCCGGAGGGACGAGCTACGACTACTTCGTCTCGACGGTTGAAGA
>JBPCJG010000011.1:0-4561 GCA_051005515.1 Longimicrobiaceae bacterium | reverse complement strand
CGGGAGCGTCGCGCCCGCTTCTTGCGACCGGCCACCCCGGAGACCCGCTGGCGCGGGGATCGACAGCCACACGAGCCAGGAGCAGCAGTGGGAAAACAGGACAACATCGCAGCCCAGAAGCGCTTCGGCGGAGCCATCAACAGCGGCGACCTCGAAGCGATCCGTGAGGTGGTGGCCCCGGGGGTGGTGGATCACGACCCGGCCGCGAACCAGGGGCCCGGGCCGCAGGGCTTCATCGACTTCTTCCGCTCGTTCCGGAAGGCCTTTCCGGACCTCAAGGTCGAGGTCGAGCAGATGGTGGCCGACGAAGACAACGTGGCGCTCGCCTACACCGTCACCGGCACCCACCGCGGCGACTTCCACGGCGTGCCCGCGACCGGCAAGAAGATGGAAGCCCGCGGCGTGCAGATCGCGCGCTTCGAGAACGGCAAGATGGTGGAGCGGTGGGGCAGCTCGGACGAGCTGGGGATGCTGAAGCAGCTCGGCGTGGAGCCGGCTTCGTAGGGAATTCTCGCTGCGCCGAGCCCGTCTCGGACGCAGCGGTTTACGTAGGAGAGCGGCGGAGGCCGGCGGGGGGATCGAAGGGAGTGTGCGGCACCGGATCCCGCGCCGGGGCCGCGTACTGGCGCCGCAGCTCCGCGAGCCGGGTCTTCAGCTCCCGCACCACGCCGGCGTACCTCGGATCCGCGTAGACGCTGCGCATCTCGTCCGGATCCCACGCGAGGTCGAACAATTCCCACCTTCCGGCTTCATAGTAGTGGATCAGCTTGTAGCGGCTAGTGCGGACACCGTGCTGCCGCTGCACCATGTGCCAGTCCGGGTAGGCGAAGTACTGGTAGTAGATGGCGTCGCGCCAGTCTGCCGGGGTGGTGCCGCGCAGCAGCGGAACGAGCGAGCGTCCCTGCATCGCCGCGGGGACCACGACATCTCCCATCTCCAGCAGCGTCTCCGGCAGGTCCAGGTTCATCACCAGATCGTCGTTCACCGAGCCGGGCTCGACCACCCCCGTCCAGCGCACCAGCAGGGGCGTGCGCAGAGACTCCTCGTACATCCAGCGCTTGTCGAACCAGCCGTGGTCGCCGAGAAAGAAGCCCTGGTCGGAGGTATAGACGACCACCGTATTGCGGCCGAGGCCGCGGCGGTCCAGCTCGTCCAGCACCCGGCCTACGGCGTCGTCGAGCCCCGCGACCGTGCGCATGTAGTCGGCGATGTAGCGCTGGTACTTCCAGGCGACCAGGTCCTCGCCCTGGAGACGGGATGCATGGAAGGCAGCGTTCTCATCGGCGTAGGCCGCGCCCCAGGTGCTGAGCTGCTCCGGCGTCAGCCCGTCCGGCTCCTCCAGCTTCAGGTCCCGCGCGAAGAGGTCGAGGGCGATGGTCATCTCCGCGCCGCGCGTCGGGAAGACCCGACCGGAGCCGTCGTCGTGGAACGTGGACGGCGCGGCAAAGACCGTATCCCGATACAGTCCGAGCTGCCGCGGGCCGGGGTCCCAGTAGCGGTGGGGAGCGTTGAAATGGAGCATCAGCAGGAAGGGCGCGTCGGGCGGTCCCTCCCTGGCGAGCCAGCGCAACGCGCGGTCGGTGACGATGTCGTTGGTGTACCCGACGTGGCGGACGCTGTCGCCGTCCGAATGGAGCACGGGGTTGTAATACGGCCCCTGCCCCGCCAGAATCTCGTAATGGTCGAATCCCTCCGGGTCTGACTTTAGGTGCCATTTGCCGAAGAGCGCGGTCCGGTATCCGGAAGCGCGCAGCAGCTTCGGAAAGGTCACCGCAGTGGAGTGCAGCGGCTGCGCGTTGGTCATCACCCCGTTCAGATGGCCGTACTGTCCGGTCAGCAGGGCTGCGCGGCTCGGCGCGCAGATCGAGTTGGTGACGAAGGCGTCGGTGAAGAGCATCCCCTCGGCGGCGAGCCCGTCGAGGCGCGGTGTCGCCGGCAGCGGAGCGCCGTAGCGGAGGTGCGATCGATAGGCGGAGAGGGCGTGCGCGGCGTGATCGTCTGCGAGGAGGAAGACGATGTTGGGGCGCTGCTGGGCGGCTGCGCGAGCGGCGGCGATGCAAGAGAGGAGAACCAGCGCGACGGGTACCCAGGTCGAGCCACGACGGCGGAGCTTTTGCCGCCAGCCGATCGGGAGACACCTCGCGATGGTCAGACTCCCGCCTCCTTGAACGCCGCGTTCACGATCGCCTGCGCCTCCTCCTGGATCCGCCGCAGGTGCTCCGCGCCGCGGAAGCTCTCCGCATAGACCTTGTACACGTCCTCGGTGCCCGACGGCCGCGCCGCGAACCAGCCGTTCTCCGCCGTCACCTTGAGCCCGCCGATCGGCGCGTCGTTGCCGGGCGCGCGCGTCAGCTTCCCCGTGATCGGCTCGCCCGCCAGCTCGTCGGCGGTCACCGTGTCGGGAGAGAGCGCTTTCAGCGCCGCCTTCTGCTCCGGAGTCGCCGGCGCGTCGATCCGCTCGTAGACGGGGGAGCCGAAGCGCTCTTCCAGCTCCTGGTAGTGCTCGGCGGGGTCGCGCCCGGTCCGCGCCGTGATCTCGCAGGCGAGCAGGTCGAGCAGGATCCCATCCTTGTCGGTGGTCCAGACGATGCCGTCCCGCCGCAGAAAGGAGGCGCCGGCGCTCTCCTCGCCGCCGAAGCCGAGGGAGCCGTCCAGCAGCCCCTCGACGAACCACTTGAAGCCGACAGGGACTTCGAAGAGCCGCCGCCCGAGCTCCGCAGAGATCCTGTCGATCATCGAGCTGGAGACGAGCGTCTTCCCCACCCCAATCGCCGCGGGCCAATCCGAGCGCGTGCGGAAGAGATGCTCCACCGCCACCGCCAGATAATGATTCGGGTTCATCAACCCCGCGCCGGGCGTGACGATGCCGTGCCGGTCTGCGTCGGGGTCGTTGCCGACGGCGACATCGAAGCGGTCGCGCAGCGCGATCAGCCGCGCCATCGCGTCGGGCGAGGAGCAGTCCATGCGGATGCGCCCGTCGCTGTCCACCGTCATGAAGCCGAAGGTGGGGTCGATGGTGCGGTCCACCACCTCCAGGTCGAGCCCGTAGTGCTCCGCGATCGGATCCCAGAAGGGGAGCGCCGAACCGCCGAGCGGGTCGGCGCCGATGCGCAGACCCGACCCCGCGATCGCTTCCATGTCCACGACGTTCGCGAGGTCCTCGACGTACGGCGTGACGTAGTCGAAGCACTCCGTAGTATCGGCGGCGAGCGCGCGCTGCAAGGGGATGCGCCGCACCTCCCGCAGCTTATCGCGCAGCAAGGCGTTCGCCCGCTCCTGGATCGCCCGCGTGGTGCCCGTGTCCGCTGGCCCGCCCGTCGGAGGGTTGTACTTGAAGCCGCCGTCCTCCGGCGGATTGTGCGACGGGGTGATCACGATGCCGTCGGCGGGGGAGCGCGGCCCCGGCCGGTGGTACGCGAGGATGGCGTGGGAGACCACCGGAGTCGGCGTGTAGCCGCGCTCACTGTCGATGCGTACCTGCACCCCGTTCGCCGCGAAGACCTCCAGCGCGCTGGCGAATGCCGGCTCCGAGAGCGCGTGCGTGTCTATGCCGACGTAGAGCGGACCGCCGGTGCCCTGCTGCTGGCGATGCTCGCAGATCGCCTGCGAGATCGCGAGCACGTGGTGCTCGTTGAAGCTGCCGTCGAAGGAGGAGCCGCGGTGTCCCGAGGTGCCGAACGCCACCCGCTGCGCCGGGTCGTCGGGGTCGGGCTCCGTCGTGTAGTACGCGGAGACGAGCCGCGGCACGTCGACGAGCAACTCCGGCGGGGCCGGCTCGCCGGCAAGAGGGTGGTCGGGCATGAAATGCCTCCAGGGTTGCGCTGCGCCTCAGCTCCTGGCGGCTGCTAACGTTGCGAGAACCGCGGCAGGACCGCTCGCGTGGACCGCCGTACTCCGAAAGTCCTTTTCGTTCCGGGTAACGATCGCATCCGCACCGATCTTGACAGCGCAAACAGCCTGAACCGCGTCCTCGAAGTCGCTCAGCCCAATGGCCAGAGCATGGACGAAGTCGGACCGCTCTACCGGAACCACATCACATACCTGCAACAGGTCCGACATGGCTCGGTTTGCGATCTGCCGATCTCGTGCTCTGGCGACCACGTAATGGGCTGTGGTGATGGTGTGACCAGCGACCCATCCGGCGGCCTCGCCGCGGTCGATCACGGCCAGCAGCTCCGCCGCTTCCTCCGCCCACGGGAGCCGTTCGAGGATGACGTCCAGGACAATGTTGATGTCCACGAGCAGCTTCACTGCCCGTACTTTTCCAGTAGATAGCGGCGGTACTCCTCTCGACCGGAGCCATCCTTGGCGACGCCGAGCAACCGGCGGACGGTGGGCGTTAGATCCGCCGTTCCTGTGTCCGATTCGAGCGGGAGGTGTAAGAGAAAGGCGCCGACGAGCTGTGAGACGCTGGTACCGTGAACCTCACTGTACCGTTTCGCGCGCTCGACCGCCTCTACATCAAGCGAGAGATTGAGACTTGTCTTCGGCATTCCGGCCCCTATGCGCAAGGAATAGTCCGTATTATGCGCACGAAGTGGCCATCCGTCAACTCAGGCCG
>JBPCJG010000010.1:0-10544 GCA_051005515.1 Longimicrobiaceae bacterium | reverse complement strand
TACGGACTCGGCGAGGGGATGGTGAGCGGCGAGCTCGACGCCGACGAGTACCGGGTGGATGCGGCCGGCGCGGTCGTCGCGAGGATCGCCGACAAGCCGCAACGCCTGCGCGCGGGCGCGGACGGCGAGCCGCGGCGTGAAGCGGTACCGGCGGAGCTGCGTGCAGCTCCGGTGCTGTCCGACGCCGAAGCGGCGAGGATCGCGGCCGAAGCGCGCCGGCTCGCCGCGGCATTCGGCGCGCCGCAGGACGTGGAGTGGGCGCTCGCCGGACGCGGAGAAAGCCGCACGCTCTGGATCCTCCAGGCCCGCCCCATCACCGCGCTGCCGACCGCGGATGCGCCGCCGCCCGGGCGCGGCGAGCGGCGGGTCTGGGACAACAGCAACCTGGTGGAAAGCTACGGCGGCGTAACCAGCCCGCTCACCTTCAGCTTCGCCCGCGGCGTCTACGAGCAGGTGTATCGCCAGTTCTGCGAGCTGGTCGGCGTCCCCGACGAGGTCATCGAGCGGGAGCGGCACACCTTCGCGCAGATGCTGGGGATGGTCCGCGGCCACGTCTACTACAACCTGCTCAACTGGTACCGCGTGCTCGCGCTGCTCCCCGGATACCGGCTGAACCGCGGCTTCATGGAGCGGATGATGGGCGTGGGCGAGAAACTCCCCGACCCGCCGGAACTGTCCGGCGGCGGGAGCCGCGCGGGCGACGCAGCGCGCGTCGCCCGTACGGTGACGGGGCTGCTCCGCGAGCAGCGCCGGCTGGCGGAAGAAGTCCCCGCCTTCCGCGCGCACGTGAACGCGGTGCTGGAGCCGATCGCGGCGGAGGCGCTGGAGGAGTGGGACGCCGACCGGCTGGTGGCGCTCTACCGCCGCCTCGAGGGCGAGCTGCTGGGCCGCTGGCAGACTCCCATCGTCAACGACTTCTTCGCGATGGTCTGGTTCGGGGTGCTCGGCAAGCTGGCGGAGCGCTGGCTCCCCGGAGCGCCGCAAACCCTCGTCAACGATCTGCTGATGGGGTCGGGGGAGATCGTCTCGCTGGAGCCGGCGCGCCGGATCGCCGCCCTCGCCCGCCGGGTGCAGAGCGATCCCGCGCTGCGCTCGCTCTTCGCGTCGCAGCCCGACGACGCTGCGCTCTGGAGCGGGCTGCGTCAGCTCCCCGGGTACACCGACTTCGTGCGCGAGGTGGACGAATATCTGGAGCGCTGGGGCGACCGCTGCCCGGGGGAGCTGAAGCTGGAAACGGTGACGCCGCGGCAGGCCCCATCACGGGTACTCGCCCGCGTACGCGCCGCTGCCACGGCCGAGGTGGTGGCGACGGAGGTGCGCTCCGACGATCCTCGAGCGGCGGCCGAACGCCGGGTGGCGAAGCGACTCGGCGGCCTCCGCCGCGGCGTCTGGGAGCGCGTCCTCCGCCAGACGCGGGAGCGCGTGCGCGATCGGGAGAACCTGCGCTACGAGCGCACCCGCGTCTTCGGCCTGGTGCGCAGGATCTTTCTCGCGCTCGGAGCCGCACTCGCCGAAGCGAAGGTGATCGAGCGCCCGCGCGATGTCTTTCTGCTCACCGTGGAAGAAATCTTCGGCGCCGTCGAGGGGACCGGCGCCTCCGCCGACCTGCGCCTGCTGGTGAAGCTGCGCTGGGAGGAGTCGCTGGCGCACGCCGCCGCGCCCCCGCCGCCCTCGCGCTTCGCAACGGTGGGGCCGCCTGGGACGGGGCCGCTGGTGCCGACGGCGGCGGTTGCGGCCAACTCCGGAGGAGCCGGGGGAGAGGAAGACGGCGATGGTATGCTGCGGGGGACCGGGTGCTGCACCGGAACCGTGCGGGCGCCCGTGTGTGTCGTCCGCGACCCGGCCGCGGCCGGTGACCTCGCCGGCCGCATCCTGGTCGCCGAGCGGACCGACCCCGGCTGGACGCTGCTCTTCCCCGCCGCGCGGGGGCTGCTGGTCGAACGCGGCAGCCTGCTTTCCCACTCCGCGATCGTCGCGCGGGAGATGGGGCTGCCGTGCGTCGTGGGCATCCCCCGCCTGCTCGCGCGGCTCCAGGACGGGGAGATGGTGGAGATGGACGGGGCTGCCGGCACGGTCCGCCGCCTGGAGGAGTGAACGCGCGGACGGTCCGCGAGCGCGTACGCTGGGACCGGATCCGCTACGCCAGCGTCTGGGAGGACGCCGACGTGCTCTGCGAGGCGCTCGCGCCCGTGGCACCGGGGGGACGCCTGCTGTCGGTGGCGTCCGCGGGCGACAACGCGCTCGCATTACTGACGCTCGACCCCGCGGAGGTGCTGGCGGCGGATCTGAACCCCGCGCAGCTCGCCTGCCTCGAGCTGCGCGTCGCCGCCTTCCGTCGGCTCCCGGACGCCGAATTGCTGCCCTTTCTGGGGGTCGAGCCGTCGCCCGATCGGCTGGGCACCTACGCGGGGCTGCGCACGGATCTGGGCGCCGACGCCCGCGCCTTCTGGGACGCGCAGCAGGACGCCGTGGCGGGCGGGATCGTCCACGCGGGCCGCTTCGAACGCTTCCTGCGGCTTTTCGGGCGCCGACTCCTCCCGCTGGTGCACCGGCGGCGCACCATCCGCGCCCTGCGCGAACCCCGGCCGCTCCCCGAGCGGCGGCGCTTCTACGCCGAGCGCTGGGATACACGCGCCTGGCGGATGCTCTTCCGCGTCTTCGCCAGCCGTTTCGTGCTGGGTCGCCTGGGACGCGATCCCGCCCTCTTCGCGCACGTCGAGGGCGGCGTCGCCGAGCGCATCCTGGTCCGCACCCGCCACGCGCTGACCGAGATCCCGACGCACGACAATCCGTACCTCGCCTACATCCTCACGGGCAACTTTCCTCCCGAGGCGCTGCCCCGCTACCTGCGGCCGGAGCACCGCCCGACCATCCGCGCCCGTCTGCACCGGCTGCGCTGGCGCCAGAGCGGAATCGACGGGGCGGGGGAGGGGCCCTGGGACGGCTTCAACCTATCCGACATCTGGGAGTACATGGACCGGGCGGAGCACGCCCGGGTCTACGGCGCGCTGGTGCGGAGCGCGGTACCCGGGGCGCGGCTGGTTTACTGGAATCTGCTCGCCCCCCGCGGCATCCCGCCGGGGGACCGGGAGCGGGTCCGTCCGCTGGCAGAAGTGGCGGCGCGGCTGCACGCGACCGACCGGGCGTGGTTCTACGGCGCCCTGCACGTGGACCAGGTCCGGGCGGGCACGGACAGCGGGTTGACAGCGGGGAGGGTTTCACCCTAACCGTTCGCCTCTGCCGCAGGCGCCCCTCACCTCCGCCGCCATGCCCCGCGACCGGCGCAACGCCCAACGAGTCACCGTCTACCGCGCGGAGATCCCCGGTCCACCTCCCGAGGAGTGGAACCGCGAGTACGAGTCGGTCTCCGACGCGCTCCACTTCGCCTGTCTCGACCTGCGCAGCGGACGCCGCACCCCGCTGGAGATCACCGAGGACGGAATGGTGGTTTACGACGCCGCCGCGATCGCGGCGGCGTGTGAGGAGCGGGAGCACGCGCACGACGACGACCCCGACTGAGCGGCCCCCTCCGTGACGCCGTGGGCCGGCGAAGCGCTCCGCGCGGCGGCTGTCGGGGTGCTGATCCTGGGCACCTTCGCGGCGGCGGAATTGTGGCGGCGCCGGCGCAACGCGCCGACCGAGTGGACGCGCAAGACCGTCCACATCGGGGGCGGCTTGGTCGCGATGAGCTTTCCCTGGATCTTCCGCTCGGCGTGGACGGTGCTCGCGCTGGGCGTCGTGTTCGGCGGCATAATCTGGGGAACGCGGCGGCTCGGGCTGCTCGGCAGCGTGCATGCCGTCGAGCGCCGCTCCGAGGGTGGGATCTGGTACCCGATCGCCATCGTCCTGCTCTTCTTCGTCGGGTCCGGGCAGCCGGTCTTCTACCTGATCTCGCTCGGAGCGCTGGTGCTCTCCGACGCGCTGGCTGCGCTGGTGGGCGAAGCGTACGGGCGCACTCCGTACGAGGTGGAGGAGGATCGCCGCACCGTCGAGGGGTCCGCGGTCTTTTTTCTCGTCACCTTCTTCGCGGCGCACCTCCCGCTGCTCCTGCTCACCGACGTGACCCGCGGGGCGGCGGTGCTGATCGCCGTGCAGATCGCGCTGCTGGTCACCCTTTTCGAGGCGATCAGCGTGCGGGGCAACGACAACCTGATCGTCCCGCTGATCACCTTTTTCCTGCTGATCAAGATGACGCCGCGCCCGGCAGCCTTCATCGGCGAGCAGCTCGTGGCGCAGCTCGTCATCATCGGCGGTGTCGCCCTGCTCGCCGCGCGCACCCGCATGCTCACCGCCGCCGGAGCGGTGGCTGCGAGCCTCTTCTTCTACGGGGCGTGGAGCCTGGGAGGGGCGGAGTGGACGGTGGCACCCGCCGCGGCGCTGCTCGTCTTCGCGGCGATCCACGGCCGCTCGTCGCCGGCGCAGCCGAACCCGAGGTACCAGGTGGGCGCCGTCTTCTACGCGGCGATCGTCGCGGGTGGCCTGTACGTGGCGAACAACGTCTTCGAAACGCTCGTCCCCGGCTCTCCCTTGCGGGCCGGAGACCCCTTCTACCCGCTCTACCTGGGGACCCTCGCGGCGCACCTGGCGATGTACGCGCTGGTGTATCGCGCGGGGACGCCATGGGCGCGCCGCTTCGGCGCGACGGGGGTTCTGCGGGCGCTCCTGCTGGGGTTCGGCACGGTAGTGCCCGTCGGCCTGCTGGTGGCCGTGCGCGGCACGTGGCTCTTCGACGCCGTGGCGGCCGGCGCCCTCTGCCTGCTCGGGGTGGCCGTTTACCTGGTCGCCTGCCGGGCGTGGCGCGGACCGGAGTGCCGGCCCTGGGACTACCGCATGCAGGCGGCGAGCGCCGCCCTCGCCCTCGCGGCGCTCCTGCCGCCGTACCTGCTCCTGCGCAGCGCGGACTTCGTATTCTCGGTGGTGCCGGGATGAGCGGGGTGACCGTGGAGGAGTGGGGCCCCGGAGAGGGGTCCGACTCCAGGACGGCGGACGCCTGGCAGGGCGTACGCACCCGCATCGGCTACGCGACGCCCGACGAGCGCGTCCCCGCAGGGGGTACGTGCCTGCTCGCACGGCGCGGCGCGGATGCCGTGGCCCGCTGCTCACTCGGCAGATCCCGCTTCACGGGAGAAACGCGGCCGACGGGGTGGATCGGCAACTACGAGGCGACGGACGCGGAGGCGGGCGTCGAGCTCCTCAACCGCGCCGTCCAGCTACTGCACGAAAGGGGGATGGAACGGGTGCTGGGGCCGCTGAACGGGAGCACCTGGCACCGCTACCGCTTCGCGCTGCGTCCGACGGAGGACGCCGACGCCGCGGAGGCGGCGCCCTTTGGCGGCGAGCCGTGGAACCCGCCGGAGTACCCGGAGCAGTGGCGCGCGGCCGGTTTCACGACCGTCGCCGAGTACGAAAGCCGTGCGGTAACCCTGCCGCCGGGGGTGGCTGCAAGCGCAGATGCGCAGGCGGCGCTGCGCGAACGCGGGATTCGCGTTCGCGGGCTGCGGTCCGAGGAGTGGGACGAGGAGCTGGACGCCCTGCACGCGCTCAGCGCGGAAGCGTTTCGCGACAACCCCTTCTACGCACCCATCGACCTCTTCGCGTTCCGGGAATTGTACGCACCGCTCCGTCCCCTGCTGGATCCGGCGCTGGTTCGCGTCGCGGAGGACGAGCGCGGCCCCGTCGGTTTCGTCCTCGCCTACCCGGATCCGCTGACCCCCGGCGACGCAAGGGGGAGGATCGTTCTCAAGTCGCTGGTCAGCGCACCGCGGGCGCGGGGGCTCGGGCTCGGCGGTCTGCTGGTCGCGCAGGTGCACGCGGCGGCGGCCGCCCGCGGCGCCGCGACCGTCGTGCACGCGCTGATGCATCTAACCAACCCGTCCGTGCGCATCTCCGCGGCCAGCGGCGGCGAGCCGCTGCGACGCTACGTCCTCTTCGGTCGGACCACCGCGGAGGGCGCAGCGTGAACGAGCGACCCTGCGCGAGCTTCGCCGGGCACCTGCGCGACGCCGAGCGGCTCGGCGTCGTCTCGCCCGTGGGGTGGTCGCGGCGGCTGCTCCGCCTGCACCTGCTCGGCCTGCCCTTGGCCACCCGCCTGGACACCCGTGCGGCACCGCTCCAGGCAGCGGGGGTGCCCATCCTCTGCCGCGACGTGCCCCCCATCTCCCCGCTCCCCGGAGGCGGTGGGCGGTGAGCGTCGAACACAACCTCGCTGCGCGGCTGCCGGAGCGCGCGGCGCTCCACCCCGACCGCGATTCGATCGTCGGGGCACGCGGCGAGCGCATCAGCTTCGGCGAGCTGGCCACTCGGGTCGCCACCCTCGCGGGACGGCTGCGGGCGGCCGGGGTGACGCCTGGCGAGCGGGTGCTCGTCTTCGTTCCCATGTCGATCGAGCTGTACGTGCTGCTGCTGGCCTGCTTCCACGCCGGCGTCACCGCAGTCTTCCTGGACGCCTGGTCGGACCGGGCGCGGCTCGCCGCCGCCGTCCGCGCGGCGAGGCCGCGGCTCTTCGTCGCTACCCCGCGCGCGCATCTGCTGCGGCTGTTCAGCCCCGCGGTGCGCCGCATCGCCGGGCACTGGTGGGCGGGCGGCGGACGGCTGCGCCGGATCCGGACCGAGCCGCTGCCGCTGCAGCCGGTGGCGCCGGAGCACCCGGCCCTGGTCACCTTCACCACCGGGAGCACGGGGGCGCCGAAGGCGGCGCTCCGCTCGCACGGTTTTCTGCTGGCGCAGCACCGGGCGCTCGCGGAGCACCTCGATGCCCAGCCCGGCGACGTGGACATGCCGACGCTGCCCGTCTTCGTGCTGCACAACCTGGCCGCGGGGGTCCCCAGCGTCCTCCCCCGCTTCGACCCGCGCCGGCCGGCGCGGGGCGACCCTGCCCGTCTGCTCCGCCAGATGCGGGCGGAGCGGGTCACCACCTCCAGCGGCTCCCCGGCGTTCTACGACCAACTCGCGCGCCACTCCGTGCGTACGGGGACGACGCTTCCGCTGCGCGCGCTGCGCACCGGAGGAGCGCCCGTGAACCGCACCCTCGCCCGGCGGCTGCTCGAGGCGTGCGACGGGCGGGTCACCGTCGTTTACGGGAGCACCGAGGCGGAGCCGATCGCCACCATCGACGCGGACGAGCTGGTGGGCACCGGGCCGCCGCCCGACCCGAACGGCCCGGGGTGGGGGATCTGTGCGGGCCGGCCGGTGCGTGCTATCCGGATGCGGCTGATCCGCCCCCACGACGGTCCGGTAGTCCTCGGTCCCCGCGGCTGGGAGGAGTGGGAGGTGCAGCCCGGGGAGCCGGGAGAAGTGACCGTCGCCGGCGAGCACGTGCTCGCCGGCTACCTCGACGCCCCGGAGGAGGAACGCCGCAACAAAGTTCGCGACGGCGACACCGTCTGGCACCGCACGGGTGACGGGGCGCGCCTCGATCCCGCGGGCAGGCTCTGGCTCCTCGGCCCTGTCGCGGAAAGCTTTGAGCGTCACGGGCGCGTCTGGTGGAGCACCCCGGCGGAGGAGCGCGCGCTGGCGGCTGGCGGCTGCGAGTACGCGGCATACCTCGGGGCCGCGTACCTCGAGATCGGCGGGAGCCGGGGCATCGGGGCGATGCTCTGCGTCGAACGGAGTACCCCGCTCGACGCAGTGGCCAACGCAGCGCTGCGCGCGGCGTTGGCTCCGATCCCTGCCGACCGCGTGGTCGTGCTCCCCCGCATCCCCCGTGACCTGCGGCACGCGTCGAAGACGGACTACCCGGCGCTGCGCCGCCTGCTGGAGCGCGCCGGATGAAGCGGCGGGCGGCCCGCGGGGCGGCGCTGCTGCTCGCGGCGGCGATCGCCGCCGCGGCCTGTCTGCTCCTGATCGGTGCGCAGACGGGGCTGTGGGGGCTGGTCGCCGGCTTCGCGCTGAGCGCGCTGCCGGTGCCCGTCTACGTTGCGCTCGCGCTCTGGCTCGACCGCTTCGAGGCGGAGCCGGTCGGGCTCCTCGCCCGCGCCTTTGCCTGGGGTGCCCTGGTGGCGGTGCCGCTCTCCCTGCTGGTGAACGCGGCAGTCGAGATCGGCACCGGATCCCCCCTCTTCGCTACGCTGCTCTCCGCCCCGGTGGTCGAGGAGATCACCAAGGGGGCGGTCCTCTTCCACCTCTTCCACACCGAGCGCCACGAGTTCGACAACGTCACCGACGGGGTCGTCTACGCCACCATGGTGGGGCTGGGCTTCGCGATGACCGAGAACGTGCTCTTCTACGGCGCAGCGCTCGTGCGAGGCGACGCGGCGGACGTCTTCATGCTCCGCGCCCTGGTGGCGCCCTTCGCCCACCCGCTCTTCACGGCGATGACGGGGATCGGCCTCGGCTGGGCGCGGGAATCGCTGCGGCGGGAGCTGCGCCCGGCGGCGGCGGTAGGAGGTCTGGCCGCGGCGGTAGTGCTGCACGCGCTCTGGAACCTGTCCGCCCGTTTCGACCCCTGGTTCGGCGCGGTCTACGTCCTGTTGATGCTGCCTGCGTTCGTCGCCGTGCTACTCGCCGTGCGACGCTCGCTGCGGCGCGAGGCGGAGGTGATCCGCGAGCAGCTCGCGCCGCTGGTGGCGGACGGTGTCCTGACGGAGGCGGAGCTGCGCCGGCTCTGCACCATCCGCCACCGCCTCGGCGCCACCTGGGAGGCGCTCCTCCACCGCGGGGCTGGACCCTGGCGGGAACGGCGCCGCTACCACCAGACGGCGAGCGAGCTGGCGTTCCTGCGCTGGCGGGCGGCACGGGGGATGCGCGAAGCCGCCGCCGGCGAGCGGGAGGAGGAATGCGTCGAGGAGCTGCGGCGCTTTCTGGCGCGTTACGAGCAGGCGCCGGGGTGAGGGCCCGTGCGTCATGCTGGTGGTCGACTGTCCCTGAGCCACTCCCGGGGGGACCGCTCTTCTACGATCTCAGAAGATGACGATTTCCAGAACGACGGCGAAGCCCCCGCGCAGGCTGGTGCTGAAGGCTTTGCTGCTGCTGTCGCTGCCCCTATCGACCGCTACCGCACAACGGGCTCCGCCTGAGAATCAGCTCACCGCTCGGCTGGGGGAACCGGTCTGGACCGACTCCGTCACCCATCCTCGGTTCTACCAGGAAAAGCTGCTCGCCATCCCCGATTCCGCGTTCCAGACGCCTTCCAGGCGGCCGCGTTGGCTGATCCCGGTTGCGGGAATGGTTCTCGGAGGAGCGGTAGGGTACGCGCTGGTGAAGTCAGACCATGACCGCTGCTCGGGGCCGGGAGAGGATGTCGTCTGCCTTGCGGTCCCCGGCGCTACGCTGCTCGGTGCCTTCTTCGGTGGTCTACTAGGCGTGCTGGTCGAGAGCAACCTGCCGCGGTCGGACCCTGGGTGACGCAAGAAGGGGAGCCATTCGGCTCCCCTTCTGCGTGGCAACCTGTAGTTCGCCGTCTCCTACCGCCCCAGGTGCAGGTGCGCCTCGCCCTCCGGCGGGCGCGCCCCGCCGGGGCCGATCGGCAGGTCGGGAAAGCGCAGCTTCCCCTCGCTCAGCGACGCACCCTTGAGCGCCACCACCAGCGCGTCGTCGATGGTTTCGGCGGGGTGGATGTCGAGCTGCTCCAGCACCTCCGCCGGCAGGTCCTCGAGGTCCGGCTCGTTGGCCGCCGGGATCACCACCGTGCGGATCCCCGCGCGGTGCGCCCCGAGCAGCTTCTCCTTGACGCCGCCGATGGGGAGCACCCGTCCGGTCAGCGTCACCTCGCCCGTCATCGCCACATCGGAGCGAACCGGCGTGTCGGCGAGCACCGAAACCAGCGCCGCCGTCAGCGCCACGCCCGCGGACGGGCCGTCCTTGGGAATCGCGCCCGCCGGAACGTGGATGTGGATCTCCGACCCCCACGCCTTGCGCGGGTCGATTCCGTAGCGGACCGCGTGTGAGCGCGCGTAGGTGAGCGCGGCGCGCGCCGACTCCTTCATCACGTCGCCGAGCTGCCCGGTCAGTACCAGATTGCCGAAGCCCGTCGGCGCGTTTTCGCTTTCCGCCGCCGCGGCCGCGGCTGGCGCCGCCGCCGAGCGCTGGTGCGCGCTGACCTCGATGAACATGATGTCGCCGCCGACGGGCGTGTAGTACATCCCCGTTGCCACCCCTACCAGATCCTCCTCCCCGGCGCGCTCCGGATGCACCCGGGTGCGGCCGAGCAGCTCCTTGGCGGTGCTCTCGTCCACCTCGACCCGCTCGACGTCTCCGGCGGCGATGCGGCGGGCCGCCTTGCGCGCCAGCTTGCCGAGCTCGCGCTCGAGCTGCCGCACGCCGGCCTCGCGCGTGTATTCGGAGATCACCGCCTGCAGGGCGTCTTCCTTCACCTCCAGCTCATCGCTTTCCAGCCCCGCCTCCTCCTGCTGCCGCGGGATCAGGTACGTCTCGGCGATCGCCTGCTTTTCGCGCTCGGTGTAGCCGCGGAAGTCCACCGGCTCCATGCGGTCGTAGAGCGGCGCGGGGATGTTCTCCCGGTAGTTCGCCGTCGCGATGAAGAGCACCTCCGAAAGGTCGAACGGCACCCCGAGATAGTGGTCGGTGAACTCGTGGTTCTGCGCCGG
>JBPCJG010000009.1:0-15431 GCA_051005515.1 Longimicrobiaceae bacterium | reverse complement strand
CCCGGGAAGCGCAGCAGCCCCTGCTTGAGCGCGCCGAAGGTGACGGTGAGCGTCGCCTCGACGGCTTCGCCAGGCGCTGCTCCCGTGGTGAAGTCCACGCCGGACGGCCCGTCGAGCGCAACGACGGGGACGCCGCGCGCGTTGATGCGCCGGATCCACTCCGCCTGCGGCGTGCGCGGGGTCCCGCGCCCGCCCGTGCCGAGCAGGGCGTCCACGATCACTTCCGCGGGAGCGAGCGCCGCCTGGGCAGCCTCGCCTCGCGAGATCTCGGCGGCCCGGCCATGCAGCAGCTCGGCGTGCCCGGCACCCTCGCCCACAGCGATGCCATACGCATCGCGCCCCCACTCCAGCAGCGTGCGGAGCAGCACGGCCCCGTCGCCCCCGTTGTTGCCGCCGCCCATCGCGACGCATACGCGCCCCCTGGGATACTCCCGCTGCAGCACCTCCGCGGCAGCGCGGCCGGCGGCGTCCATGAGCAGGCGTTCCGGCACCCCCACGTCTTCGCTGGCGTGGCGGTCCCACTCGCGCATCCGGTCGCTTGCGAGCACCGCGACGCGTTCGCGAGCGGCGAGGGGACGTCGATCAGACGGAAGTGTGCCCACGGCTCGGCAGCGGCGGCTAGCGGCGGAGCGGCGGCGGGAAGGGCGGCTCTATGGAGCCAGGGGGGACGGAATCGTCCAGGGGTAGCGGTGATCCAGGTCGTCGAAGTCGAAGATCTCTTCGAAATCGCTGACGTCGTCGTGCGGTTGCTTCACCAGGATCCCGCAGTCTACCAGGGCGAAGACCACCTGCCCCAGGTCGCGAGTCGAGCGGATCCCCCAGAACGCCAGCACCGAACGCGCCAGCGGACCATACCTCTCGAGCGCCAGGTCCCGGCACCCTTCGGCCAATTCCCTACCCGAGATGTGGCGTGGCTCGCGGAGACGGTCGATGGTGTGGTGGAGCCCCGAAAGGACGAACAGATACGCCGTCTCGTGATACGCCGGATGCCGGCTGCGGAGCGCGTCGATCGTGGCTTCGCAGAGGACTTCCTGACTCATCGAGCCCCGCGCGGCCGGTGCGTCGCGTAGCGGGGGAAACGGTTCGGTAGAAGCACGGTGAATCCTTTTTCTCTCCTCCTGCGGAGCGGGCGTGCCGCGGCTGCCGACTCCAAGCTAGACCGAGCGGCAGTGCGCGTCAACAACATCGCCCGCGCCTCAGACCCCGGCGAGCTCGGCGACTTCGTCCAGGTAGTATTCGAGCCCCAGGTGCGTGATCTGCTCCTCGCCCATCAGCCAGCGCAGCGTGTTCTTCAGCTTCATCTGCTGGATGAACAGATCGTGCTCCGGGTACAACCCTTCCGCATGCATCGGGCTCTTGAAAAAGAACGACAGCCACTCCTGGATTCCATGCAGCCCCGCGCGCGCCGCCAGATCCAGGAAGAGCGCGAGGTCCAGCACGATTGGCGCGGCGAGAATCGAGTCGCGGCACAGAAAATCCACCTTGATCTGCATCGGATATCCCAGCCAACCGCGAATGTCGATGTTGTCCCACCCCTCCTTTTCGTCTCCGCGGGGTGGATAGTAGTTGATCCGCACCTTGTGGTAAAAGTCCTTGTACAGCTCCGGGTAGAGCCCCGGTTGGAGGATGTGCTCCAAGACGGAAAGCTTCGACTCCTCCTTGGTCTTGAACGACTGCGGATCGTCGAGCACCTCGCCGTCGCGGTTGCCGAGGATGTTGGTGGAGAACCATCCGTCGAGGCCCAGCATGCGGGCCTTGAGCCCCGGCGCGATGATCGTCTTCATCAGCGTCTGCCCCGTCTTGAAATCCTTACCTGCAATTGGAGCTTCTTTCTGGTTGGCGAGCTCGAGTAGCGCCGGCACGTCCGCCGAAAGGTTGGGAGCCCCGTTGGCGTACGGTACGCCTTCCTGGATGGCGGCGTACGCGTAGAGCATGCTCGGGGGGATCGCCTCGTCATCCCCGTCGATCGCCTGCTCGAGCGCATCGAGAGAGCCGTGTGTCTGCCCGGGCCGAATGAAGATCTCGGTCGAGCCGCACCAGACCATCACCAGCCGGGCGCAGTCGTTCTCGTCCTTGAAGCGGCGGATGTCGGCGCGGAGCTGCTCCGCCCACTCCCGCTTCGAGCTGCCGGGGATCAGGTTGCTCCCTTCGAGGCGGGTGACGTAATGCCGATCGAACGCGGCCGGCATCGGGCGGATCTCCCGCAGAAAGTCCGCGATCGGCTCGAGGTGCTCGTGGCGGCGGAGAACCCCCGCGTTCACCGCAGAGCTATAGGCGTCGTCGGGAATGGGATCCCACGCCCCGAAGACCAGGTCGTCGAGCGGGGCGAGCGGGACGAAGTCGCGGATGTACGGAGAGCGTCCTTCCGTCCGTTTCCCCAGCCGGACCGTTCCCATCTGCGTCACACTTCCCACCAGCGGAGCGATCCCCCGACGCGCCAGTTCGACCCCTGCGATCAGCGTGGTCGATACGGCTCCGAGGCCGGGGAGGAGTACGCCGAGCCGGCCGTCGGCAGGGGCGGGGGCGGTGAGTGGCTGCTTCACGGATTCACTCCGGGGTTGGGTGTTTTGGTTCCGTCACCACCGGCGTGGAGGCGGCCGGGGCTCGGGGCGGGGTGTGGCGGTAGACCCAGACGATCCGCTGGAAGGCGGTGAAGACGGTGGCGGCGGCCATGATCAGCAGCACGCCGGTGAGGACCGCGGCATCCCAGCGCGTCCCGAAAACGAGTGCCGCGACGCCGATCAGCACCACCCGCTCCGCGCGCTGCATCAGGCCGACGCTGCAGTCGATCCCCAGTGCCTCCGCCTTGGCCCGCGTATACGACACCATCAACGACCCGCCGAGCGCCAGCGCCACCACGTACACCATCCAGGGATCGGTGAAGTCGGGATGATGGCCGTTGTACAGGGAAAAGATGCCGAGGAAGACCACGATCTCGGAAATCCTGTCAAGCGTCGAATCGTAGAACGAGCCGAAGACCGACGCCAGCCCCGTGGCGCGGGCCACCCGTCCATCCAGGATGTCGAAGACGCCACCGAGGAGGACGAGCGCGCCGCCGATCTGCACCCTTCCCCAGAAAAAGGCGATCCCGGCAGATACGGTGATCAGGAAGCCAACGGTGGTGATCGCATTGGGGTGGACACGCGCCCGCGCCAGCCGGTCGATGACGGGGTCGGTGAGCCCGAGGAACCCCTCCTCCACCCGGCGGGGAAACGACGTCCTCGCCATCTCCTCAGGACGGCAGGATGATACGGCTCTGCTCGCCGGCTTCCAACCCCCGCGCGATCTCTTCGTTGATCCGCATCATGAGCCGGTCGAAGTTGGCCTGCGCGGCCACGATGCCTTGATAAACGGTGCTGCCCTGCAGTCGTTCGAGCGACTCCTCGTAGGCGTTGCGATCTGTTTCATCCGGGTCCCGCCCCGCGCTCAGTGCGCGGGTCATCTTCTGCTGCAGATCCTCCAGCCCGTTGAGGAGTTCCACCAGCTCCCGATCGTCGGCGACGCGGGTGTTCGCTCGTTTCAGGGCGGCGTACTCGTCGGTCTGCGCGACCAGCCGGCCGACGTCACGGGCCCGTTCGAACATGGTTTCCATGGTCACACGATTGGAGGGATCAGGCGGCGAGACAACATTCGGCAGAAACGATGCGGTCGCGTCCCGCGTAGTCCCTGTGGATTCGCGGAGGGTCGAGACCGGGGGTAGCGTTGACCATCGCCGCCACCGCGGCGGACTGTGTGGCGCCGATCTCCAGCGCCAGCAGCCCTCCCGGCCGCAGCACGCGGGGGGCGCCAGCCACCAGGGCACGGATCACGTCGAGACCATCACCGCCGGCGAACAGGGCGTCGGCTGGCTCCCAGGTGCGGACTTCGGGCTCCAGCTCCGCCCCTTCCTCCACAGCGACGTACGGCGGGTTCGACACGACGATGTCGAAACTTCTTCCCGAAACCGGTGCGTATCCCGGGCCGTGCAGAAACTCCACAGCCACACGCGGTGCTACGCGAACTGCGTTGTTGCGCGCGACCTCGAGCGCTTCCGCCGACGAGTCGGTGGCTACCACCTCTCGCATCGGCCCTTCACACGCCAGGCTGAGGGCGATCGCTCCACATCCGGTCCCGACGTCCACCACGTCCAACTCGTTGCGACCCTCCGTCCATTCGAGCACCGCGCTCACGAGCTGCTCGGTCTCCGGCCTCGGGATGAGCACCCGCGGGTCGACGTCCAGCCAGAGGTCACGGAAGGCAGCTCGCCCGTCAATGTACTGCAGCGGCTCGCGGCGTGCACGCCGCCGGAGGCGTATCCGGTGCTCGTCGAGTTCCGTATCCGTGAGGGGTCGGTCGTACTGCAGATACAGATCGAGCCGCTTGCACCCCAACGTTCCGGCAAGCAGCAGATCGGCGTTCAGTCGAGCGTCCCTGATCCCCTTGTCCGCGAGGTAGTCGCTCGTCCAGCGTAGCATCTCGAGGACGGTCCAGATCCTCACGATTCGCTTTCACGGGCGAGCTTCAGCTCCTTCAGGAGCTCGTCGAGATCGCCGTCCAGCACCGCCTGGAGCGCGTGCGTAGTGTAGCCGATGCGGTGATCGGTCACGCGGCTCTGTGGGAAGTTGTAGGTCCGGATCTTGGCCGAGCGATCACCGGTGCCTACCTGCAGCTTCCGATCGCGGGCCCGCTCCGCCTCCTGCTCGGCGATGCGCAGATCGAGCAGCCGGGAGCGCAGCACCCCCAGCGCCTTTTCCCGATTCTTGTGCTGGGATTTCTCATCCTGACAGGTGACGACCAGCCCCGTCGGCTGATGCGTGATCCGCACGGCGGAATCGGTGGTGTTGACCGACTGCCCACCGGGACCCGACGAGCGGAAGACATCGATCTTGAGGTCCGACTCGTCGATGACGACGTCCACTTCTTCCGCTTCGGGAAGCACCGCGACGGTGGCGGCGGAGGTGTGGATGCGACCCTGGCTTTCCGTGGCCGGCACGCGCTGCACGCGGTGCACTCCGGATTCGTAGCGCAGATCGCCGTACGCGTCCTTGCCACGCAGGAGGAAAACCGCCTCTCTGACGCCCCCTGCTCCTCCCTCCGACACGCTCAGCACTTCCGGCCGGAGCGCGTGACGCTCGGCAAAGCGGGTGTACATCCGCAGCAGATCGCCGGCGAAGAGCGCGGCCTCGTCTCCGCCCGTTCCCGCGCGGATCTCGACTACCGCGTCTCGATCGGCCAGCGGGTCGGGCGGAACGAGCAGGCGGACGACCTCCGCCTCCACCCGCTCGAGCTGCGCTGCGAGCGACGTCTCTTCGGCGAAGGCGAGCTCGCGCAGCTCTCCACTCTCCGCCTCCAGCATCTCTCTCGCCTGCGCCAGTTCGTCGCGGACACGGCGGAATTCGGCACCCGCGGCGAGGATCTCGCTCAATCGCGCATGCTCGCGCGAAAGCTCGCGGAGGCGGTCCGGATCTCCGAACGTGTCGGGGTCGGCCAGCCGCGCGCTGACGTCCTGATAGCTCAGATCGAGTTCGCGCAGCCGCTCTTCGATGGTCTGCATCGCGATCGAGCCGGAGCGTCCGCTCCGGCTCGTTGGCTATTTCTTCTGTTCCTCGGAGCTGCCGTACCGCTGCCGGAAACGTTCGACACGACCGGCGGTGTCGAGCAGCATTTGCTTGCCGGTGTAGAACGGGTGGGACGCGCTCGAGATCTCGAGGCTCACGACCGGATACTCCTTGCCGTCCTCCCATTCCATGGTGTTGGACGATGCGATGGTCGAGCGGGTCAGAAAGGCGAACCCGTTGGAGCTGTCGCGAAAGATGACTTCGCGGTACTCGGGGTGGATGTCCGGCTTCACGGCGGGCGTTGGTTGCGGTTACGCGACGATCCACCGGGCAAACCCGGTGGATCGGAAACCCTGAATATACCGAACGGACCTCCGCGGATCAACCCGGATGCCAGTCGAGAAGCATGCGGCGAATGTCGTCGCGGTGGTTGCTCTCGTCGACGATCAGGTCTTCGAGCTGAACCTTGAGCGAGATGTCTCCCGCGGCTTCGGCCTGATCGATCCGCTGGGTGTATCGCGCGATGGTTTCCTCTTCCGCCGTCAGCGCGTTCTGCAGCATCTGGCGGTTGTCTTTGGCGACGGGAACCGACGCGGGCGCGACGGTCGGCGTACCACCCAGGGCCACCACTTTGTCGGCGAGCAATCCGGCGTGGCCGAGCTCGTCCGGGATTTCGCTCTCGAAGAAGGCGCGCAGCTCCTGCCGGTGCGGTCCGCTGACCAGGCTGGCGTAGGTCCGGTACATGATGACCGCCTGGTATTCGGCGGCTAGATCTTCATTGAGTCCTTCGATCAGGGCCTGGTTGTCTGGCATGGGGAAGCTGGGACGGGGGCCGGGGAGGGCGGGGGTGAAGTGTCCAGTGGCAAGAGCGGGACCAGCGGGTTTCAAACTTCGACTTCGCGCCCCTCCTCCGCCGAACGGTACGCCGCCTCGACGATCCGCATCAGGGTAACCTGCTCGCGGGGCGCCGTGACTTCCCGCTCGCCCTGCGCGACCTCGAGAAAATGCTGCAGTTCCTGCCGGTACGAAGCCGTGTACTGGTTCTCCTTGCCGGCGGTGATCGCCGGCGTCACGTCGACGGTGCCGCTCTCCATGTCCTTGTAAACAGAGAAGGGGGATAGGGAGCCGGACCCGGCGTCGCCGAGCAGGTGCAGCGATTGGCGGTCGCGATCGCCCCGCAGGCTCCAGGTCACCTCGAGGTTGATGAGCTGCTCGTCCGCGAGTCGGACCATCACCGACGCGGAATCCTCTACCTCGCCCTCGGGTTCGCGGTGCATCTGTGCCGAGACCCGCAGCGGCTCGGGCGTGTCGAGCAGCCAGAGTGCCAGGTCGAGCATCTGCACGCCGAGGTCCATGAAGGCCCCTCCGCCGCTCTCCTTGCGCTGGCGCCAGGAGCGGCGGCTCCGCTGCGAGGTGCGGTTCAACCAGGCGGCTTTGAGGTAGAACACCTTGCCCAGCTCCCCCCCGCTGACGAACGCCTTGAGCGCCGCCGCGTCCGGGCGGAAGCGCTGGTTCATCGCCACCATCAGGCGGCCTTCTGCGCCGGGTTCGGCGAGCAGCCGCTCGACGCCGGCGGCATTCAGGCAGAGCGGCTTTTCGCAGAGCACTACCTTGCCCGCTCTCAGGGCGGCACGAGTGTGTTCCTCGTGCAGATGGCTGGGAGTGCAGATCACCACCGCATCCACCTCCGGGTCCTCCCACACCTCCTGGTCCGAGCGCGCGACCCGGGGGATCTCGAAGCGCTGCCCGACGGTGCGGGCCTTTTCGCTGGCCTGATCGTAGACGGTAGTGACCTCCGCACCGCGCAGGCGCGCCAGGATTGGCAGGTGCACGACCTGGGCGATCGCCCCGGTGCCGAGCACGGCGACGCGGACCGGCTCTCCCGCCTTCATGGGTCGGCCGCGGAGCGGGAGCGGAGGAACCGGGGCAGCGCGGGCGGGTCGGTGTAGAAACCTGGATCGTGCAGACTATCCTCCGCGCAAAAGGCGTTCGGTAGACGCTGGATGCGCAACGTAACGGCTCGCCGTGGTGCGCGCGAGATGGCGCCGTGCAGGGCGAACGCCGCGGAGCCGGGTGCTCTCAGCGGTAGAGCAAGGTGATGCGCGCGGGGGCGTAGTACGCCTGGAGGATGGTCCGGTAGTCCTGACCCGCCCGCGCCCTCCCCATCGCCCCGACCTGGCACATGCCGATGCCGTGCCCCCATCCCCCTCCCCGGGCGGTGACCTGGGTTACGCGGCCGCCGGAATCGCGCTGCAGCGAAACGTCGAATTTGGAGCTGTTGAGCGGAGCGCCGCTCGGCGTCAGCAGGATCCAGCGGATGCGGTCGCGGCCTACGGTGAGCACGCCCGCGCGGGAGGTGGTGATGTCGAGAGCGCGCACCCGCTCGGAGGGTGTGCGCGCCACCACTCGCAGGTCGAGGATCTCGCCGAGATCGCCGACCCCCGCCGGGAGCGAATCGGCCAGCGTCCGGTTGAGGATCGCGCTCAGCTCGGGAGCGCTCCAGGTCGTGGTCCAGCGAAAGCGGCTGGACACGCTGTCGTAGGCGATTCCGGTGCGCGGATCCACGTCCACCACCGACTTCAGATACGGTCGCGGCCGCTCGTTCCAGACCTCTTCGATGGCGGCCGTTCGGCCGGCGCAGGTCGAATGGTAGAAGGCCTCGATGGGATTGCCGTCGTACGTCAGGATCTCGCCCGCCGTTTCGCGCACCGCCCGCGAGACCGGCTCCCATTCCGCCGCGATTCCGCCGTAGACCTGGTCCTGCGTACTTGCGTAGACGTCGAAGCCCAGGGCCGCCCGGCGCCCGAGGTTCGCCACGGCGTATGTGCGCGCGGCCACCGCCTGAGCCTTGGCGGCTTCGAGTAGCTCCGGTCCCACCTTGCCGATCTCCCGCGGCACCACGCCGAGTAGGTAGCTTTCGATATCGACGGTGTTGACGGCGGTGAGACGGCCGCCAGAGGAGCTGCTCACGAGCACCTCTCCGCGGTACGCGGCGTCCCCGACGCGGAGCTGCCCGCTGGGGGCCGGGCGGGCGAGCAGGGGTCCGCGTACAGTGGTCCCGGCGCCCGCCGCCAGGATGTGGATCCCCGCGCCCGGCGCGGAAAGCAGCTTTACCGTTTCCCCCGGCGCGCCGCGCGCGACTACCGCACCGCTCCGGCCGTCGATGAGCTGGAACCCCAAGGTGGATGCGAGCCCGACCTCCGGCACGTCGACCTGGACTCCCACCCGAACGGTGGGCTCGCCTCGAGCCACCTCGGGTGGAGGTGCCGGCCGCTCCACCCGCGGGGCCGGCACCGGCTCGGCCGCGGGCGATGGCGCGGCGGGTGGCGTGACTCGCGGCGTACACGCGCCCAGCAGGAGCGCGGCGACGACGGCGGGTCGGTTACGCCAGCGCAGCCCGCAGCGCTTCGCCGGCGACGGCGACGGTGTGCTCGACATCCTCGTCGGTGTGTGCGGTCGAAATGAAGCCTGCTTCAAAGGGCGACGGGGCGAAGAACACCCCCCGCTCCAGGCAGGCATGGAAGAAGCGGCGAAAGGTCGCGGCGTCGGCCTGCCGCGCCTCCGCGAAATCGCGCACCGGACCAGCGCGGAAAAACACTCCCCACATGGAGCCGAGATGGCCCCCCGATAGCGGTACGCCGAGCGACCCGGCGTGCCGCAGGATCCCCTCGACGAGCCGCTCCGTGCGCCGTTCGAGTCCGTCGTAGGGGTCCCGCTCGCGCAGTTCGCGGAGCTGCGCGAGGCCGGCGGCCATCGCGAGCGGATTGCCGGAAAGCGTCCCGGCCTGGTAAACGGGCCCCAGCGGGGCCAGCCGCTCCATCACTTCGCGCCGGCCGCCGAAGGCGCCGACGGGGAGCCCGCCCCCGATGATCTTGCCGAGCGTCGTGAGGTCGGGGCGGACGCCGAAGCGTTCCTGCGCACCGCCGCGGGCGACGCGGAAGCCGGTCATCACTTCGTCGAAGACGAGCAGCGCGCCGTCCTTCTCCGTCACCTCCCGCAGCCCCGCGAGAAAGCCGTCGAGGGGCGGGATGAAGCCCGCGTTCCCCACGACCGGCTCGACGATCACGGCGGCGATCTCTCCGGGGCGGCGCCGGAACGCGTCCCGCAGGGCATCCAGGTCGTTGAACGGAATCGTCAGGGTGAGGCGGGCGGCGGCGGCCGGGACCCCCGGCGAGTCCGGCAGCCCGAAAGTGGCGACACCGGAGCCCGCCGCCACCAGAAAGGCGTCGGCGTGCCCGTGGTAGCAGCCGGCGAACTTGAGGATCAGCTCCCGCCCGGTGAATCCGCGGGCGAGCCGGATCGCCGCCATGGTGGCTTCGGTGCCGCTGCTGGTGAAGCGGACGTGCTCCAATGAAGGCAGCGCGTCGCGGATCTCCTCCGCCAGCTCTACCTCGCCCGGCGTGGGTGCCCCGTACGAGGTCCCCCGCCCCGCCGCCTCCCGCACGGCTGCGACGACGCGGGGATGAGCGTGGCCGAGGATCAGCGCTCCCCAGGAAAGCACGTAGTCGAGGTACTCCCTGCCGTCCATGTCGCGCATGCGCGCGCCGGAGGCGCTCTCGACGACGAACGGCTCACCGCCCACGGCGCCGAAGGCGCGGACCGGCGAGTTGACCCCGCCGGGCGTCACCTCGCGCGCCCGGCGGAACCAGGCAGCCGAGCGTGGGCCGGCGCCGCTCATTTTCTCCCTCGCCGACGCAGCAAAACGTCGGGTGTCAAGCCGAGCGGGAGGGTCCGATCACGAGCGGAAGTTGGTGAACTGCAGCTCCTGCCCGAAGTCGCGCTCCTTGAGCGCGGCGATCACCGCCTGCAGCTCGTCGATCGACGGCGACTGGACGCGCACCTGATCTTCCTGGATCTGCGCCTGGACCTTTTTGAAGCCGCCGCTCTTGATCGCTTTGACGATCTCCTTCGCCCGCTCGGTCGCGATCCCCTGCTGCAGCTCGATGCGCTGGCGCGCGGCTCCGCCGGAGGCGGCGTCGACCGGGCCGTAGTCGAGATTGCGGATGGGGACGCCCCGGCGGATCAGCTTGGTCTGCAGGACGTCCACCAGTGCCTTCAGCTTGTAGTCGTCGTCGGCGAGCAGCGTGAAGGCGCCACCGTCGCGGTCGAACTGGATCTCCGCGGTCGCCCCCTTGAAATCGTAGCGCTGCGACACCTCCTTGCGCGCCTGGTTGACTGCGTTGTCGACCTCCTGAAGGTCGACTGTGGAGGTGATGTCGAACGTCGCGTTCTTTGCCACTCGCTCCTCAGGTGAAGGGACTCCTACTGCTCAAAGACCTGCGTGCCGGGAGGGGGCTCGAACTCGAAGAGCGAGTCCGGCAGCTCCACTCCCGTACGCAGGTTGCTCAGCTCCAGCCGGCGGACGGAGCCGTTCTCTTCGGTCATCTCGAAGCGGCGCACCAGCGCGTCCCGCCGGTCTACCCACACCTTGACGAGCTTGTACGGAGAGGCGCCCTTGGGCACCAGGCTCAGCGCCCACGCCGGCCGGCCGCCGACGCTTTCCTCACCCAGCACCGTGGGGACGTAGCGCGCGGTGGGGTTGTCCAGGAACTCGCGCTGCAGGTCGAGTTCGCCGCCGGAGCCGGTGAGCGAAGAGCGGAGCACCTGGGTGCGGTCCACGCTCGGATAGTACATCCAGGCGTGGCGGCCGTCCGCCACCAGCATGTCCCCAGCCGGGTCGCTGAAGCGCATCAGGAAGTGGTCGGGCCGGCGGTGATAGATCCTGCCGCGGCTCGTCTGCTCCGTCCCCATCAGCGGGACGCTGAGGCGCTGCGTGAAGTCCGCCTGGAGAGTGCTGACCTCCTTCCAGGCGGCCGCCGCGCGGCGCAGAATCGCGGCCGCGTCGTTCGGATCGCCAGTCGTGCGAGTCGGCACCGGCGGCTCGGCTCCGCCCGCCGGGCGATCGGAGGCGGCTTCTGGGGTAGTCGCGACGCTTGCCCCCGCTGCGTCGGCCGGGTGGGCAGACTGCGGCGGCGTCGCACGATCGGCGGGGCTCGCCGCGGCGGGCGTGGTGGCGGCGGGGGCGGCCGCGTCACCGCGGGGACGCGGCTCGCCGCTTTCGCGGCCGCCGCAGGCGGCGAGCACGGTGGCGGTGAGCAGTGGGAGCAGACGGGATATCGCTGACATCGAGGCGGTGATCAGGTTGCAGGACGGCGTCGGGGCTCTCCTACCCGTGCCCTCCGCGCGCCGTTCCGGCTACTCCGGAGCAACGTCTCCCGTAGCGAAGACCGCGCCAACCTCGACTTCGAATCCCTCGAGCAGCGCCGAAGTCGCCGTCGCGCCTCCCCCGAACTCTCCGTGTGCGACGTAGGCACTACCCTGCAACCGCAGCACGGTGATCGTCTCCTTCTGCGGGTCCACGATCCAATATTCGGGAATGCCGGCTTCCGCGTAGTCGGCGCGTTTGATCACCCAGTCACGCTCTGGCTTTTCGGGGCTTACGACCTCGACCACCACGTCCGCGCCTCGCCAGAAGCGGTTCGTGCGGCGCGGGTCGTCGGCCTTCCGCAGGAGCAGCAGGTCGGGCTCGCGGTACTTGCCGGTTCGGAGGCGGAGGCGGAGTGGCGCGACCAGAACCTTTCCGCCTCTCGGCCGCAGGAACGACACGAAACTCTCGTACAGAAACAACAGAACCGTCTGGTGGAGGTCGGTCGGCATCGGCATCACCTCTAGATAACCGTCGGTGAACTCGATCAGGCGATTCGTTTCATCGGTCAGCCAGAGGTATTGCTCGTCCGTCCAGCACCCCTGCTCGGGCAGGATCTCAGGCAGCAGCGCCGCGAGATCCTCCTGAGTCGTTCCGGTTTCGAGGAAGTGGGGATGGGTCGCCATCTGAATCTCCGGCCAGGGTACGTCCGCTACGCTACTCCGATCGCATGGGATCCTGCAAGGGCGGTAGTTTGCCCCCGTTCCGGGTTACTCCGGCGCGATGCGGTCGAGTTCCTCGCGGCCGACGAGCACGTCGCGGGCTTTCGAGCCGTCGGGGGGACCCAGCACGCCCGCCGTGTGGAGCTGGTCCATGATGCGCGCCGCGCGGCCGTAGCCGATGCGCAGGCGCCGCTGCAGCAGCGAGGTCGAGCCGCCCTCGTGCTGCAGGCAGACCTCGGCCGCCTGGCGGAAGAGCTTGTCGCGGTCCGCCGGATCCATCCCCTCCCCCGCGTCCTGGAGCTCGGCTTCCTCGACGGCCCGCACCGCTTCGAGGATGTCGTCCTCCTTGCCCGACTCCTCCTCACCCGCGGCTTCCCGGCGCAGCCGCGTCCGCTCCCGGTACCACCCCATCAGCGATTCGGTCTCCTCCGTCGACAGGTACGCCCCCTGGAGACGGAGCGGGTCGCTGCTCCCCGGCGGGAGCAGGAGCATGTCGCCATTGCCGAGCAGCGCGTCGGCGCCGTTCTGGTCGAGGATGGTGCGGGAATCGACTTTGGACGAGACGCGGAAGGCGATGCGGCTCGGGAAGTTTGCCTTGATCAGCCCGGTGATCACGTTGACCGAGGGGCGCTGCGTGGCGAGGACCAGGTGGATGCCGATCGCGCGCGACTTCTGCGCCAGGATCGCCAAGGGCTTCTCGACCTCCCCCGATACCGTCATCATCAGATCGGCCAACTCGTCGATGATCACCACGACGTAGGGGAGCGGCCCGTCGCGGTATACCCAGCGCTCCGGATCGCCCTCCTCCCCCACCGGCTCGGGCGAGCGCAGCGTCGCGTCGCTCTCCGCCCGCCGGTTGAAGTCGAGGATGTTGCGGACGCCGTTGGCGGAGAGCAACTCGTAACGCCGTTCCATCTCCAGTACCGCCCACTTCAGCACCGAGGCGGCTTCGTGGTTGTCGGTGACCACGGGGTGCCGCAGGTGGGGCAGGTCGTTGTACATCGAGAGCTCGACCATCTTCGGGTCCACCATCAGGAAGCGCAGCGCCCGCGGGGGGTGCCGGAAGACGAGCGAGGTGATCAGCGTGTTGATGCACACCGACTTGCCGGAACCCGTAGCGCCGGCGATGAGCAGGTGGGGCATGCGCGCCAGGTCCGCCACGTACGGCTTGCCGGAGATGTCCTTGCCGAGCGCGAGGGGGAGCCGCGCGCGGCTGCGGCGAAACTCCGGGGACTCGATGATCTCGCGGAAGGCAACGGTCTCCGGCACCGGGTTGGGAACCTCGACGCCGACGGCACCCTTGCCGGGGATCGGCGCGACGATGCGGATGGAAGGCGCGCGCAGCGCCAGCGCGACGTCGGCCTCGAGACTGGCGATGCGCGCCACTTTTACACCGGGGGCCGGGGCAACCTCGAACTGGGTCACGACCGGGCCCACCGTCATGCCGACGATCTCGCCCGAGATACGAAAGGTTTCGAGCTTGTCGATGAGGACGGCGCCGAGCGTTTCCAGTTCCCGGCGGTTGGCCGCTTCATCCACCGGCGCCGGCGGGGAAAGCAGCTCGGCAGACGGCAGGTCCCCGCTCTGCGGGTCGCCAGAATCGGGAGGGAGCGGCTCGGGGGGGGCGGCGCGGCTCTTCGTGACGGGCGGGTCGAGGAGGGTGGCGTCGGGATCCGAGCCGGGTTCCTCCGCCAGCTCCGACTCGGCTGCATCGTGCAGCTCCGGGCGGGCCGGCAAAACCAGCTCCGGCATCGCGGCCGCCGCGCTGCTCGCCCGGCTCCATGCGGCGCGGCCGCCGCCGACCAGCGTCCGCAGCGGATTCCACTTCAGCGTAGCAACGCACAGGGCTGCGAACAGGAAGGCGAGTAGGAGCGCCGCGCCGAGCGTCCCGAAGCCTCCGACTAGCAACGCCGCCAGCGCGGCTCCGAGCCATCCCGCCGCGGGGAGCGCCGCGGGCGCGCCGAGCACCGCGAAGGCGATCGCGACAGTCAGCGCGGCGCCTGCCAAAAGGACCGTCCAGCGCAACGCCGTCCCCGCGTCCGCGCGCCCGAACGCGACAGCGGCCCAGAGCGCGGGGAGGAGCGGGAGCAGCACGGCGGCGACGCCGAACAGGGCGAAGGTGCCGCGCGCGAGCAGACGTCCCGCGACGCCGACGACGTTGCCGGTGGGAAAGAGCCGCTCCCCCGCCGGCAGGAGCGCGGGGGGGAGGAAGCTGAGGGCGGCGAGCAGCGCGAGGGCGAGCAGGGTCAGCCCCCATAACTCGCGACGCTGCTGCTCGTCCAGAGAAAAACGCGTCGCGGCGCGTTGCTTCGCCTTCGCCACGGTTCGCCGCCTCCGGGCTACCCCGACTCGGCCGGGGCGGCGACGAGGGTGTGCCCGCGCTCCGGCACCAGCGCGTGGCGGTCCTGCTGAGCGCAGAATGGGAGGTCGTCCGCCAGTCCCGCCGCGATGAGCTCGCGTCCTGCATCGGTCCGCGGCAGCAGCTCTTCGGGCGAGGGGTTGCACCGTGCCAGCTCCAGTGCCGCCGCCACGCCGTCAGTGGTCTGCGAGTCGCCGGAGCCGCGGTCCATGAGGGCGAAGTGTTTGCGACGCCCGGCACAGACGAGGAGCGGATCGAGCTCCAGCTTCACGCCGCCTCCTCCGCTTCCCGCGCCGCGAACATCCTCTCGATGAACTTGGTGTCCACGTCCCCGGCCACGAAGTCCGGGTGCTCCAGCACCTCCAGGAGGAACGGGATCGTCGTGTGGACCCCCTCCACCACGAAGGTGGAGAGTGCATTGCTCATCCGGGCCAGCGCCTCGCCGCGGTTCGAGCCGTGCGCGATCAATTTTCCGAGTAGCGAATCGTAGTACGGGGGTACGCGGTACCCCGCGTACAGGTGGGTGTCGACGCGCACCCCCGGACCGCCGGGCTGGTGGAAGGCGTTCACGAGACCCGGCGAGGGGGCGAAGCCCCGTTCGGGGTCCTCCGCGTTGATGCGGCACTCGATGGCGTGCCCGCGCAGTTCGATCGGCATCTCCGCTACCG
>JBPCJG010000008.1:0-3573 GCA_051005515.1 Longimicrobiaceae bacterium | reverse complement strand
GACGAGCAGCGCGCGCTGCTCGAGATCATCTCGCAGGCGCAGACACGCGGCGTCAACTTTCTGTCGGACCAGGACGCGCGTCCGGCCGGGAGCATCCACCCGCAGGCGCACCTCTGGGACAATGGCGCCGACGCGGCGACGGAGCTGCGCCGGGTGATGCGCGTCCGGCGCGTGGCGCTCGACCGCTTCGGCGAAGCGGTGATCCGCCGGGGAATGCCGCTCGCGACGCTGGAGGAGGCGCTGGTGCCGGTCTACCTCTTCCACCGCTACCAGACGGAGGCCGCGGTCAAGGCGGTGGGCGGCGCCCGCTACACCTATGCGCTGCGCGGCGATGGGCAGCCGCCGCTCGAGCCGGTCCCGGCGGAGCAGCAGCGGGCGGCGCTCGACGCGGTGCTGGCGACGCTGGACCCTGCCGAGCTGGTGCTGCCGCGGCCGCTGCTGGCGAAGCTGCCGCCGCGGCCGTTCACCTACGGACTGCACCGCGAGCTCTTTACCCGCCGGACCGGGCTCGCCTTCGACGCGGTGTCGCCAGCGACGGCGGCGGCGCGGCTCACGGTCGAGCTGCTCCTCTACCCGGAGCGCGCTGCGCGGCTGGTCGAGCAGCACGCGCTGGACCCCGAGCTGCCGGGCTTCGGCGCGGTGGTGGACGGGCTGGTGGAGGCGACGTTCGCCACTCCTGCGGACGGCTATCGAGCCGCGGTAGCGCGCGAAGTGCAGTGGGTGGTGGTGCGCGAGCTGATGGACCTCGCGGCGACGGCGCCGATGCCGGAGGTGCGCGCCGTCGCTACGCTGAAGCTGGACGAGGTGCGGGCGCGGGCGGAGCGCGGGGCGAGGCAGCGCGGCGACGAGGCCGAGCGCGCGCACCAGGCGCTGCTGGCGGCCGAGATCGGGCGTTTCGCCGAGCGGCCGTACGACCCCGAGCAGCGGCTCGAGCCCCCGCAGCCGCCGCCGGGGAGCCCGATCGGCGGCGGGTGAGCGGCGGCGGTTCGGCCGCAGAGCAAGCACGGGTACGTACCGGTTGCGCCGAAAGGGATGACTGGTTCGGTCGCTCCGTCGTCGTTAGGTTACATGTTACCACCCACTGGAGGTGAGCCATGGCAAAGACGGGAAAGCCGAACTCTTCCCCCGGAAAGGTCGGCAGGTATCGTGAACGGCTGCGCAAGCAGGGTCTGCGCCCGATTCAGATCTGGGTTCCGGACGTTCGGACGCCGGGCTTCCGGGCCGAGGCACACCGCCAGTCGCTGGCAGTCGCGATGAGCGCCCGGGAGGAGGAGGACCAGGAGTTCATCGACGCCGTGTCGGTCCTCGACGGGGTGTGACGCGCGGCGAAATAGTCACTGTCGCGGGAGGCGGCGACTACACGGGGAAGCCTCGGCCGGCAGTGATCGTTCAGGACAACAGCTTCGACGCGACGGCCTCGGTTACCGTGTGCGCGTTCACGACCAATCCGACCGAAGCACCCCTCTTCCGCGTATCCGTAGAACCGTCTGAACAGAACGGATTGCGTGAGACCTCCAACCTGATGGTGGACAAGCTGACCACCGTTCACAGACGTCGTATCGGAACGCGCATCGGCCGGCTTGAGGACCAGGACGTCGTACGGCTGAATCGAGCCATCCTCGTCTTTCTCGGCCTGGCTGGCTCGTCTCAATCGTGACCCAGCCCTCCCTCCGTCTACGTTCCCGCGCCCGCCGCGAAACCCGGTCCAGTCACCCCCGCCATCATGCGCAAGCTACTCCTCGTCCTCCTGCTCGCCGCCTGCGCGCCGCAGTCTCCGTCGGCAGCGCCCGATACCGACGCCGCGCGTCTCGCGCAGCGGGCGCAAAGGGTCACCATCGTGCGGGACGACTGGGGGATCGCGCACGTCCACGGTCCTACCGACGCGGATGCAGTTTTCGGCATGGCGTACGCGCAGGCGGAGGACGACTTCAACCGCGTCGAAACCAACTTCATCAACTCACTGGGGCGGTTGGCCGAAGCGGAAGGCGAATCCGCGGTCTGGCAGGACCTGCGCATGAAGCTGTTCATCGACCCGGACAGCATGCGGGCGATGTACGGCCGCAGCCCCGCGTGGCTCCAGGCGCTGATGGACGGCTGGGCGGACGGACTCAATTACTACCTCCAGACTCACCCGGAGGTGACGCCGCGGGTGATCCGCCGCTTCGAGCCGTGGATGGCGCTCTCGTTCAGCGAAGGGAGCATCGGCGGTGACATCGAGCGGGTGGATCTACGGCAGCTCGAAGCGTTCTACGATTCGCGTTCCATCGGAGCGGTAGCCGCGGCGACCGGGAACGCGGCACAAACGGAGCGCGAGCCGGGGGGATCCAACGGCTTTGCGATCGCCCCGTCGAACAGCGCGAGCGGCAACGCGCTGCTGCTCATCAACCCCCACACGTCGTTCTTTTTTCGCTCGGAGCTCCAGGTGACCAGCGACCAGGGGCTGAACGCCTACGGTGCCGTCACCTGGGGACAGTTCTTTGTCTACCAGGGCTTCAACCAACGGCTCGGGTGGATGCACACCTCGAGCGGCGTGGACGTGGTGGACGAGTTCCTGGAGACGGTGACGGAGCGGAACGGGGCCTTCTTCTACCGCTACGGCGACGAGGAGCGGGAGGTGTCCACCGACACGATCACCGTTCCGTATCGGACGGGCGATGGGGGGATGGCGGAGCGCACCTTCGTGACCTTTCGCACCCACCACGGTCCCATCGTGCGGGAGCAGGACGGGCGCTGGGTGGCGGTCGCGCTGATGGAGCGGCCGATCGCCGCGCTGGAGCAGTCGTTCCTGCGCACCAAAGCGCGGACGCTGGCGGAATACCTCGAGGTGATGCAGCTCCGCGCCAACTCCTCGAACAACACCGTCTACGCCGACGCGGACGGCAACATCGCCTACCTCCACCCGCAGTTCGTGCCGCGGCGCGCCCAGCGCTTCGACTACACGAAGCCGGTGGACGGCAGCGACCCCGCGACGGACTGGCAGGGGGATCATGCCCTGAGCGAGCTCCCGCAGGTGATCAACCCGCCCACCGGCTGGATTCTGAATACAAACAACTGGCCCTACTCCGCGGCCGGCGAAGCGAGCCCGCGCCAGCAAGACTTCCCACGCTACATGGACACCTTTGGCGAGAACTGGCGCGGCATCCACGCGCTGATGGTACTGCGGGGCAAGCGTGATTTCACGCTGCGGTCACTGATCGACGCGGCGTTCGACCCGTACCTGACCGCCTTCGCCGCTATGGTGCCCCCGCTGCTCACGGACTTCGACGCGCTCCCCGCTTCCGACCCGCGGCGCGCGGAGCTGAAGCCGCAGATCGAGCTGCTGCGCGGGTGGAATTATCATTGGGGCGTGGCGTCGGAAGCGACGACGCTCGCGGTATACTGGGGTGAGGAGCTACGCCGGATCGTGGGCAGCGAAGGCGTGCCCGCGAACGCAGACTACGACTACCTCGCGACATCGGCTACGGCCGATCAGCGTCTCCGCGCGCTGACGGCGGCCACCGAGCGGTTGGAAGCGGACTTCGGCACCTGGCGCATCGCCTGGGGCGACGTCAACCGCTTTCAGCGCCTGACCGG
>JBPCJG010000007.1:0-3615 GCA_051005515.1 Longimicrobiaceae bacterium | reverse complement strand
ACCTGCGGGCCGGGTGTCCCATGGCCGACTTCGTCACCGGGGAATCGCTCCGGCGCCTCCAGGAAAAGCATCCAGAGGCGGCCACCGTCGCCTACGTCAACTCCACGGCCGAGGTCAAGGCCCAGTCGGACATCTGCTGCACGTCGTCGAACGCCGTGGCGGTGCTCGAGTCGCTGCCGCGGGACCGCGCGGTGATCTTTGTGCCGGACCGCAACCTGGCGCGCTATGCAGCCGAGCGGACGGGGCGCCCCTTCGTAGTCGCAGGCGCCGAAGCGGACGAGCTCGCGACCGGGTCCGTGATCGCGTGGGACGGCTACTGCTACGTCCACGACGACTTGGTTCTCGACGAGCTGGCCGAGGCAAAGCGGCGCCATCCCGAAGCGAAGGTGGTGATCCATCCGGAAGCGCGCGGGGATCTGCTCGAACGAGCGGACTTCGTTGCCTCGACCTCGCGCATGGTGCAGATCGCGGAAGACCACGATGCGCTCATTATCGGCACCGAGCGGGGCCTGATCGACCGCCTGCAGCAGCGCTTCCCGGAAAAAACGCTGATCCCCCTTTCTGGCGCGGCGATCTGCGGGAACATGAAGATGAACACGCTGGCGAAGCTCGCCTGGTCGCTCGATCACCTGCAGCACGAGCTGGTGCTCGACGAGGGCGTTCGCCTGCGCGCGGAGCGTTCGCTGCGCAGGATGCTGGAGCTGTCCGGTGGGTGGCGCGCTCCGACCGCCGAAGAAGAGGCGCTCGAAGCGGCGGGAGTCCGCCCGGCGGGGTGCGGCTGCTCGTGAGCGAACCGAGCGGCGACTTCACGGTGCGCTCGTTCACGGGGGGTGCGTTCGCCGAGAACACCTATCTGGTTCGCTGCGCCGCCACCGGGAGCGCGATCATCGTCGATCCCGGCGCGGCCACGGGCAGCGTGCTCGAGACCGCGCGGATGGCGGAGATCCCGATCGAAGCCATCGTCCTCACCCACGCCCATCTCGACCACGTGGAAGGGCTGGCCGCGGCGAAGCGGGCCACGGGGGCGCCGGTCTACCTGCACCCGGACGACCTGCCGCTCTACCGTCAGGCGCCGACGCAAGCGGAATGGTTCGGGATGAGCTTCGAGCCGCTCCCCGACCCGGACCACGAGCTGCGCGCCGGCGAAACCTTTCGCTTCGGCGACTGCGCCCTGGAGATCCGGCACACCCCCGGGCACGCTCCGGGTCACGTCATCCTGATCGGCGACGGGGCCGCTTTCACCGGCGACTGCGTCTTCGCCGGATCGATCGGCCGCACCGACCTTCCCGGCGGCGATCTCGGGACGCTGATGCGGTCGATCCGGGAGCAGATCCTCACCCTGCCCGACGAAACCGTGCTCCATTCCGGGCACGGCCCGGATACGACCGTGGGCCACGAACGTGTCTCGAACCCGTTCCTGACGCAACAGCTCGGCGGCAGCGCCTTCGCCTGATCGCGGCGGCGGCGACGGTTTGACGCTGCCGCGGAGGGCGTCTATGTTGCCGCCGCCGCGATGACCTCAGACCCGTTGCCGTCTCCCCCCGCTCGCCTCGCCGTTCTCGTTTCCGGGAGCGGGAGCAACCTGCAGGCGCTGCTCGACCGCTTCAACTCCGCCGCCGCGGCCGTGGCGCGCGTCGAGCTCGTGCTCGCCAGCCGAGCCGGCTGCGGCGCTCTCGACCGCGCGCGGGCGGCGGCCGTCCCCGACGGAATTCTTCCGCCCGGCGAGGATCACGAGCCTGCGCTGATCGAGCTGCTCGCTGGCCACGACATCGACCTGGTAATCCTCGCCGGTTACCTGCGCCTGATTCCCGCCTCCGTGGTACGGCGCTATCGGGGGCGTATCGTCAACATTCATCCCGCCCTGCTGCCGGCCTTTGGCGGCCCGGGCATGTATGGTGAGCGTGTGCACAGCGCCGTGCTCGCCTCCGGCGTGCGGGTGAGCGGCGCCACCGTCCACCTGGTGGACGAGCGCTACGATTCCGGGCGCATCCTCGCGCAATGGCCGGTCCCCGTGCTGCCGAACGACACTCCGCGGCGGCTGGCTGCGCGTGTGCTCGCCGTCGAGCACCTGCTCCTCCCGCTGACCGTCGAAGCACTGGCGCGTCCGCACGGCGTGCGTCCGACGCCGGCCTGCTCCGCGTTCTCCTGCAGTGAAGCCGCCCCGTCGGCGCCCCAGATCAGCCAACTGCTGACCATCGAGTCATCGGAACCGATCGATGCGCGCGCTCCTTAGCGTCTCGGACAAGACGGGGATCGTCACCCTCGCCCGCGGGCTGCGCGGTCTCGGCTGGGAGCTCGTATCGACGGGAGGGACCGCCGCCATACTCCGCGACGGCGGCGTCGAGGTGGACGACGTCAGCGACCTGACCGGCCATCCGGAAATGATGGGCGGACGCGTCAAGACCCTGCACCCGGCCGTCCACGCCGGGCTGCTCGCCCGGGAGGACGACCGCGGCGACGGGAAGCAGATGGAAGCGCTCGGATACGCTCCGATCGACCTGGTCGCGGTGAACCTGTACCCCTTCCGGGAAGCGGTAGCGAGAGGCGCGAGTGGAGCGGAGGCAGTCGAGCAGATCGACATAGGCGGTCCCACCATGCTGCGCGCCGCCGCCAAGAACCACGCGCGCGTCTGGGCGGTCAGCGATCCCGCCGACTACCCGCGTGTCCTCGCGGCGCTGCGCGGCGGCGGCGGGGAGGCGGAGCTGCGCCGGGTGCTCGCCGCAAAGGTGTTCGCCCACACCTCCGCGTACGACGCCGCGATCGCGGACCATCTCGCCGACGGTGACGACTGCCTCGCCCCTGCGCTGACGCTCCGGCTGGAACGCACACGGGAGCTGCGCTACGGCGAGAATCCGCATCAGCGGGCCGCGTTCTACCGCTACGGCGCTCCAAGCGGTCTAGCCGTCCTGCGGCAGCTCCACGGCAAACCCCTCGGCTTCAACAACCTGCTCGACCTGGACGCCGCCGGGCTCGCGCTCGCTCCCTGGCCCCGCCCCGAGCCGTACGCCTGCGTGGTGATCAAGCACACCACGCCCTGCGGAATCGCGCTGGGGAAGGACGCCGCGGACGCCTATCGACGCGCCCTCGCCACGGACCCGACCAGCGCCTTCGGCTCGGTGGTCGGCTTCAACGCGGAGGTCGACGCGGCCGCGTCGTCCCTGCTGCGTCCCAACTTCGTCGAGGCGGTGATCGCCCCCGGCTTCTCGGAGGAAGCGCGGGAGCTGCTGCAGGAAAAGAAACATCTCCGCCTCATCGAGCTGCCGCCGGCCGGAAGCGGACAGGGCGGGCGGCAGCTCGATTTCAAGCACGTTCAGGGCGGCTTTCTGGCGCAGGAGCCGCTGCTCGTCACAGCGGCAGGCGGGGAGTGGCGAACGGTGACGGAGCGGGAGCCCACCCCCGCGGAGGCACGCGACCTCGCCTTCGCCTGGCAAGCGGTAGCGGCGGTGAAGTCGAACGCCATCCTGCTCGCGCGGGATCGGATGGCCATTGGGATCGGAGCGGGGCAGATGAGCCGTGTGGACGCTTCCCGATTGGCTGTCGAGAAGGCGCGGGAGAACGGGTGGGAGCTGGCAGGGGCGGTGCTCGCCTCGGACGCCTTCTTTCCCTTTCGCGATG
>JBPCJG010000006.1:0-3141 GCA_051005515.1 Longimicrobiaceae bacterium | reverse complement strand
GTTGGATTCGCGCGCCTCGGGATCGACCCTCGCCACCCGATCGTTGTCGCAGTGGCCGCAGCGGTACCCCTCCTCCGGCTTGTCTCCGAAGTAGTCGAGCAGCACCGACGTGCGGCAGCGGGCGGTGCGGCAGAAGCGCACCATCGCCTCCAGCTTGCGCCGGTCGATCTCCCGCCGCTCCTCGTAGTCGCGCAGCTCGTGGCTCAGGTCGGCGTCGGTGACGTCGTCGCCCAGCCGCTCCCAGGCACCGCCACGGTGCTCGCGCATCATGCTCTGCCGCTTCAGCAGCGTCAGCACGATACGCGCCTTGCGGCGGGGGACGTCGGCGGCTTCCGCGATCTCCTTGAGCGGGTGCCGCTCCCCCTTGGCGAAGGCGTTCACGACGCGCGCGACCGCCACCGCCTCTTCGAGGTCCGGGTATTTGCCGCCCAGGAAATAGCCCTGCACCGCGCGGTCCTCGACCCGGTAGAGGAGCGTGCAGCGGGCGAACAGTCCGTCCCGCCCCGCCCGCCCCGCCTCCTGGTAGTACGCTTCCGGCGAACCCGGGAACTGGTAGTGGACGATGAAGCGGATGTCGGGCTTGTCGATGCCGAGGCCGAAGGCGTTGGTGGCGATCACCGCGCGGACCTCCCCGGCCATGAAGTCGTCCTGCGCTTCCTTGCGCTGCTTCGGCGTGCGCCGCCCGTGGTAAAGGGCGAGCGGCCAGCGCGGCGAGAACTGCTCGTGGAGCCGCTCCGCCTCCTTCACCGTGGCGGTGTAGATGATCCCCGTGCCTTCGGTCTCGCGCAGCAGCCGTTCGAGCGCCACGTCCTTGACGTCGCTGTTGACCGCGGGGAGGACCTCGAGAAAAAGGTTCGGCCGCACCAGGTCGGCTGCGTAGCGCGCGGGGTCGCGCATGCGGAGCTGGCGCACGATATCCTCGCGCACCTGCGGCGCCGCCGTCGCGGTGAGGGCGAGCACCGGCGGCCGCCCGAGCCGCTCCGCGATCCCGCCCAGCATCATGTAATCCGGCCGGAAGTCGTGCCCCCACTGCGAGACGCAGTGCGCCTCGTCGATCACGAAGAGCGAGATCTCGCGTTGCAGAAGGAGCTCAAAGAAGTCGCGGTTGCGGAAGCGCTCCGGCGTCAGGTAGAGGATCTTCCCCTCGCCCCCTTCGATGGCGCCTATCGTCGCCGCCTGCGCGGTGGTGGTGAGGGAGGAGTTGATTGTCCAGGCGTCCACGCCGAGTGCTTCCATCTTGTCCGTCTGGTCCTTCATCAGCGCGATCAGCGGCGAGACGACCACGGTGAGTCCCGGCAGCATCAGGGCGGAGAGCTGGTAGATGAGCGACTTGCCGGAGCCGGTGGGCATCACCACCAGCGCGTCCTGTCCTGCGAGCACGGAGCGGATGATTTCGGCCTGCCCCGGACGAAAGTTGCCGAAGCCGAAGCGCTCCCGCAGGACCTGGTGGAGCGCGGCGTCGGAGCGGCTCTGGGTCACGCGAAAAGAACTCCTGAATCGGGGGATGCTGGGGAGCGCAAGCGGTAGATGGGGTCCCGGTTCAGAGGGCGATCTCGACACGGGCGATGCCCGCTTCGGAGCGCTTCGCTTGACGCTTGGCCGCCGCCACCTGCTCGCCGAGCTTCGCCAACGAGAGTTCGCCGCCCGGCTCCACCCTGACGATGGCCGCGGAAAGCCGCGTCAGCGGGAAGTCGCGCTCGCTGCCGCCGCGGTCCTCGCCGCGGTAGCTTCCGCTCTGAAGCACCTCCTCCGGAAGTACGCGCTCCAGGCTGACGCGGACGCTCTGCTGAGCTGCCGAAACCAACGCCTCGGCGGTTTCCGGAGGGGAAAAAGCGATGAAGTCGTCTCCGCCGACGTGGCCGGCGAACGCGTCGGAAGTCTCCGCGACGTCACGCAGCGCGTCCCCCAGCTCGCGGATCAGCCGGTCGGTGACCGAAAAGCCGAAGCGCTCCCCGAACGGCTTGAAGTGGTCGAAGTCCAGATAGGAGACGCAGAAGGGGCGCTCCCCCTCCAGGCGTCTGCCGAACTCGCGGTCGATCGCCCCCGCGCCGGGTAGCTCGCTCGACGGGTTGCGCTCCAGACCGTGACGGGTGAGCTGGAGCAGGGCGCGGACGCGGGCGAGCAGTTCCCGGCCGTCGATCGGCTTGGCGAGGTACTCGTCGGCTCCGGCGTCGAAGCCGGAAAGCCGGTCCTCGAGGTCCCCCATCCCAGTGAGGATGAGCACCGGGATGTGCTCCCAGCGGGGATCGGTCTTGATGGCGCGGCAGACCGCGAAGCCGTCGGGTTCGCCCATCTGGTAGTCGAGCAGGACCAGGTCGGGAGCGGACCTGCCCATCTCCGCCAACGCTTCGCTGCCGTCGCGGGCGGTGCGCACCGAGTGACCCCCCGCCTGGAGGTACGCCGCCACCATTTCGCGGGTCGGAGGATCATCGTCGGCGAAGAGGATTTCGCTCACAGCTCCTGGGGCCGATGCCCTTCGCGTTCCTCCCACCACGCCGCGGCCGAGCGCCTGGCCAGCAGCCGCGCGAGACCCACCGCGACGCCGCTCGCGACGCTCCACGCCACCGCCTCCCGCCAGTCCACATCGGGCGCGGCGGGGTTCTCCGGCGGCTCCGAGCCGCGCGCCGCCTTCCAGCTCCCCTTGACCGCATGGCGCATCGCCACGCCGGCCACGGCGGCCAGGCCGACGACGGCCGCCTTCCAGACGTTCTCCTTGGACATGCCGAGCACTCGTCCTCCCCGTGTCATAGGTACTTCTCTCGCGTGATCCGGTGCGATGCAATGGCGATACCGCAGCCGGAGCTTGCTCCGCCAGGCGCGCCTCTGCTAGCTTCGCCCCCTTCGCGATCCAACGTACCACCCACCGCGCAGATGCCGCGCATCCTTACGGGAATCCAGCCGAGCGGAACGCTCCACCTCGGCAACTACTTCGGCGCGATCCGCCCTCTGGTCGAGCAGCAGGACCGGGGCGAGGTGTTCGCGATCGTGGTGGACCTGCACGCGCTCACCACCGTCGACGACGCCAATACGCTGCGCGCCGTGACGGCGGAAGCGGCGCTCGACCTGCTCGCCTGCGGGCTCGACCCCGAGCGTACGGTCCTTTTCCGCCAGTCGGATGTGCCGGAGCACGCCGAGCTGATG
>JBPCJG010000005.1:0-4192 GCA_051005515.1 Longimicrobiaceae bacterium | reverse complement strand
GCCGCAGCGCCTGATCCTGGTTGTCGATCCCCGCCTCGTCGAGCCGCGCCTTCATCTTCAGCACCGCCTGCTTGGTGGGCTCCAGCACCGCGTCGAGGCGGCGCAGCACGGTCATCGGGAGGATCACATCGCGGTACTTGCCGCGCACGTAGAGGTCGCGCAGGACATCGTCTGCGATCCCCCAGATGAAGTTGGCGATCCAACTCAGGCGGGACGAGTCCATCGGTCTTTCCCTATGCCACCAGCTCCGGCAGCCGCTCGATCTCCTCGATCTCGCGCGCGCCGGGGGAGTGCAGCTCGTGCCAGAGGTCCCAATCGGACTGTAAGCCGAGCCAGAAGCCGGCCTCCATCCCGGTCGCGCGCTCCAGCCGCAGGGCGGTGTTGGGGGTCACTCCGCGCCGGCCGTTGATGAGACCGTTCAGCCGCACGTACGCGACACCCACCCGCGCCGCGAACTCGGTCTGGGGGATGCCGAGCGGCTTCAGAAACTCCTCGAGCAGCATCTCACCCGGGTGCGTGGGTGGACGGTTCGCCGGCAGATCGTGTACGGCCATGTTGTCTCTTCGGTTCAGTGGTAGTCCGTGATCTCCACTTCAGCGGGTCCTCGATCGGTCCAGACGAAGCAGATCCTGTCGGGTGGGGCTACCTCGGAGTTCGTCAGACGCCAATCTACTCCGCCTCGCCGACACTGGCCAAAACTGCATCGTGGTCTCCATCACTCCAACCCGAACCGCTCCAGCTTCATCAGCGCCTGCTGGAGCCCTTCGGCGTACGTTGGGTGCGCCACCTCCATCTCGACCAGCGCGCGGGCCGGCGCTCCCGCCGACATCAGTACCGCGAGCACGTGCACCAGCTCCCCCGCCTCGGCGCCAACCACGACGCCGCCGAGGATGTGCTCGCTTGCCGGGTCCACCAGCACCTTGAGCAGACCCGCCTCGCGTCCCGTCTCCTTCGCCCGCGCGACCTTGGCGAAGTCCATGGTCGCGCACTCGTACGCGATCCCCTGCTCTTCCGCTTCCCGCTCCGACAGCCCCACCCGGCCTACCTGCGGGTCGGTGAAGACCGCGGAGGGGATGAGGCGGTCGTCGCGGGTCCGCTCGCCTGCGCCGGTGAGCAGGTCGAAGAGGATGCGCCCGTCGTCCCACGAAGTGTGGGTGAACTGCGGTCCGCCGGTGACGTCGCCGACGGCGTAGACCTCTTTCGCGCTGGTGCGGTAGCGCTCGTCTACCTGGACATGGCCGCCCTCGTCCAGCTCGACACCGGCCGCCTCGCAGCCGAGATCATCGGTGTTCGGCACCCGGCCGACGGCGACCAGCAGGTGCGAGCCGGAGATTTCGGCTCCGTCCTCCAAGCGCAGACGGAGCCCCGCGCCGTCCCGCTCGACCCCGGCGGCGTCCACGCCGACGTGCAGCTCGATCCCCTCCTCGCGGAACGCCTCCTCCAGCGCCTCCGCGATGTCCGCGTCCTCCCGTCCCAGCAGGTGCGGGCTGCGATCGACGATGGTCACCTCCGCCCCGAGCCGCCGCCACATCTGCCCCAGCTCGCAGCCGATGTAGCCGCCTCCCAGCACCAGCAGCCGCTCCGGCAGCGTGCGCAGCGACAGCGCGCTGCCGTTGTCGAGCCAGGGAATGGTGTTCAGCCCTGGCAGGGACGGCACGCGCGGGCGCGCTCCCACGTCGATGATCACGCGTTTGCCGCGGAAGCGCTCCCCCGCCACCTCGAGCTCGAGCGGAGCGACGAAGCGGGCGTGGCCGCGCACCAGGCGGAGGCACTCGCCGGCCTCGTCGATCTGCTCCTGGACGCCCTCGCGCCACTGCTCGACCATGCGCTCCTTGCGGTCCACTACCGCGTGCAGATCCACCGTGACCGGACCCGTGTGCACTCCCAGGCGATCGGCCCGACGCGCGTCGTGCGCCGCCTGCGCGCTCGCGATCATCGTCTTGGTGGGGGTGCACCCGTAGTTCACGCAGGTACCGCCCACGTGCTTGCGCTCGATCAGGACCACGCGCTCTCCACGCGCGGCGAAGCGGGTGGCCAGCGGCGTTCCCGCCTGACCGGAACCGATCACGATCACGTCTGCTTCTTGCACTGACACCTCCACGAGAGAGGGGTGGGGCGTCGACAGCCCGCCAGGATTGTACAAAGCATGTGCGGCTTTCGCCTACCGCCGCCGCAGCAAGCACGGATCGTGCGCTGCGGCGCGGCTTGGACCCGCCACTTCAGCAAATCTGATTCGCAGATGACCCGTTCCCCTCCCTCCCCGTCTCCTGAGCAGGTAGCCGCGCTGCTCACCGACGCGCGCGTGCGCACGCTGATGCTGGTGGGGCCGCTCTCGGAGGAGGAGATGCTCGCGCAGCCGGACAGGCTGATGAGCCCGCTGGTCTGGGACCTCGGTCACGTAGCGCACTTCGAGGAGCTCTGGCTGGTGCGCAACCTCCAGGGGCCTGTCGAGTTCGGGGAGATGCCCGGCGTCTACAACCCGTTCGAGAACCCGCGCGCCGGGCGCGGCGAACTCGCCCTGCCGGGGATCCAGGAAACACTCGGGGTCCTCGCGGAAACGCGGCGGCGCGTGCTGGACGCGCTGCCGGAGGCGACGGCGGCCGCCGACCCCGAGCTGCTCGAGGGCGGCTTCGTCTTCCACATGGTGGCACAACACGAGCACCAGCACAACGAGACCATGCTCCAGGCGCTCCAACTCCGGGATGATCCGCCCTACCGCGCGCCGCGCGGCGTCGCCGTGCCCGAGGGGAGGGCGCTGGACGGGGAGATGGTCCGCTTCCCCGGGGGCCGCGTCACGATCGGGACCGACGACCACCCCGGTGCCTACGACAACGAGCGGGGCCGCCACGAGGTCGAGCTCGAGCCCTTCGAGATCGATGTCGCCCCCGTCACCAACGGCGACTACCTCCGCTTCATGGAAGACGGGGGTTATGGAAATCGCGACCTCTGGTCCGAGGCAGGGTGGACGTGGCTCGCAGAAGCGGGAGTGGAGGCGCCGCTCTTCTGGAAGCGAGAGGGGGACGGGGACGGCTGGCAGGCGCGCCGCATGGATCGCGTGGCGCCGCTGGACCCGCTCCGCCCCGTCTGCCACGTCTGCTACCACGAGGCCGAGGCGTACGCGCGCTGGGCGGGGAAGCGGCTGCCTACCGAGCAGGAGTGGGAAGCCGCCGCCTCCTGGGACGCAAACGCAGGCGCCGCGCGCGTCTACCCGTGGGGCGACGAACCCCCCACGGCGCGGGACGCGAACCTGGACCAGCTCGCCTTCGAAACGGCCCCAATCGGCGCGTTCGAGCGCAACCTTTCCCCGCTCGGCTGCTACGGGATGATCGGCGACGTCTGGGAGTGGACGTCCAGCGACTTCGCGCCGTACCCCGGCTACCGCACCTTTCCGTACAAGGAGTACTCCGAACTCTTTTTCGGCGCCGAGTACAAGGTGCTCCGCGGGGGGTCGTGGGCGACCCGACCGGGGGCGATCCGCAACACCTTCCGCAACTGGGATTATCCGATCCGCCGGCAGATCTTTTCCGGTTTCCGCTGCGCGCAGGATGGCTGAGGCGGCGTTGGCGGAGGGCGCGGAGGCGCGCGTCGCGGAGATGCTGGAGGACGTGCGCGCCGGGCTCGCCCGTCCGCAGAAGGAATTGTCGCCGAAATACTTCTACGACGCGCGCGGCTCCGAGCTCTTCGAGCGCATCACCGAGCTGCCGGAATACTATCCCAGCCGCACCGAGCGGGCGCTGCTGGAGGAGTGGATGCCCGTCTGGATTCCGGGGCGCGGCATCCGCACCCTGGTCGAGCTCGGCGCCGGCAGCGCCGCCAAGACCCGGGTCATCCTCGACGCGATGGCGGCGGACGACGGCGCCCTCTTCGTCCCCATCGACGTCAGCGCCGAGTTCCTGCGCGAAACCGCCGCCGCCGTCCGGACGGAGTACCCGAGCATCCGCGTGGTTCCGCTGGTGGCGGATGTCTCGAATGGCTTCGACCTCCCCGAACCGCTCCCCCGGCCGGTGCTGCACGCCTTTCTCGGCAGCACCATCGGCAACTTCTCCCGGGACGCATCCATCCGTCTGCTGCGCCGGGTGCGCGAGGAGATGCAGGCGGGCGACTGCTTCCTGCTGGGGGTAGATTTAGATAAGGATCCCGCCGTGCTGGAGGCGGCCTACAACGACGCGGAGGGCGTGACGGCCGAGTTCAA
>JBPCJG010000004.1:0-5978 GCA_051005515.1 Longimicrobiaceae bacterium | reverse complement strand
GATTTGGGGGGGAAAGCAGGGGTGGAAGTGGAGCGTGGAACGCTAATTTCGACGGGTTTTGGGGGGAGAGGTCCCAAAACGCTGCACACCCGCGGAAGCGGGGGCCCCGCAGCCAGGATAACGACTGCTGTTCCGCTGCTACTGCAGCATCGGGGAGACGATCTGCGCGAAATTGTTCCTCGCCCGGTTCAGCCGGCTCTTCACCGTACCGAGGTTCGTAGCGGTGATCTCGGCGATCTCCTCGTACGTCTTCCCCTCCATCTCACGCAGCACGAACACCGTCCGGTGGTGCTCGGGGAGTTCAGCGACCGCCGCTTCGACCATCGAGCGCAGATGGCGCTTACGGAACAGGTCGTCCGGCCGGTACGTGTTGTCTTCCCACTCGAGCGGCCGCTGGTCGGCATCCCAATTTTTCTTCAGCGTCTGAAAAAGGACCAGGGGATTGCGCGAGCGGTTGCGCAGCTCGTTCTTGGCCAGGTTCGACGCGATGGTGTACACCCAGGTCGAAAACTTCTTCGACTGGTCGAAGCGGTGCAGGTGCCGGTAGACCCGGATGAACGTTTCCTGTACGAGGTCTTCGGCGCGGTGTCGGTCGCCCGTCGTGCGGTAGACGAAGTTCAGCAGACGGCCCTGATACCGCTCGACCAGAATCGTGAACGCGTCCTTGTCACCTGCGAGAAAGCTTGCCACCAGTTCGCTGTCGTCCAGCTCTTTGCGAGGGCTGGACTCGGGCGCTGCGGCTTGTGCGAAGGCGTTCTTCATCGAATATCCCTTGCCCCTGGGGCGCTCGGGCTTGCTGACGGAATCTGGGAACCGCGTGTACCGCATCGGGCAGGTTCCATACCGTATCCTACGCTCGGCTGAACCGCCGCGGATCTCCCGATTTACGAACCACTTTGGTCGTCCGCGAGTTCCCCCTCCCTGGTGAGGGCTCCGTCCCCAGATTGTGACAGGTGCCACGCGCAGGTGACAAGTGACGGTTCAGGGACCGCGAACGAACGCTTGGAAGTAGCCGATCGTGCAGATCGTCTTGGCGTCACTGATTTCGCCGCTGCGGATCATCTCCAGCGCGCGCGACACGGGAATCCGCACCGGCTCGACGAACTCGTCGGGGTCGAAGGACGTGCTTCCCTCCGACAGCTCGGTAGCGAGGAAGAGGTGGATCCGTTCGTCCGTGAAGCCGGGGGTGGTGTAGATGGTAGTGAGGCGAAGAAGTTTCCCCGCGCGCAGCCCCGTTTCCTCCTCCAGTTCGCGTCGGGCACACTCCTCCCACGGCTCCCCCTCGCGGTCTGGGCGTCCTGCAGGCACCTCGTACAGGTATCCGCCGGTGGCGTAGCGGTACTGACGGATCAGCAGCAGATCGGGATCGGTGTCGGCAGGATTGCCGAACAGTGGCAGGATCGCGGCCGCCCCGGAGTGGCGGATCATCTCGAGCTCGCCTAGGGAGCCATCGGGGAAGCGCACCCGGTCGATGCTGAGATCTACGACCCGGCCGCGGTGGACGGGGTGGGAAGCGAGGCAGTCGCCCGGTTTGCTGCCGACCTCTTCGGTGCCACTCAATGGAGCACCGAGCGGAAATAGCCGTCCGCCCCCTCGACCAGAGCGAGCGGGACGCTGACGCTTTCGCGCAGGACGTGCCGCCACTCCTCCCGGGGATTGGCGGCGATGGGACTGGAGGGCGTCGGCGAGGGATAGACGCGGATCCCGAAGCGGGCGGCGAGCAGCCGCAGGCGGAGCATGTGGAAGCGATCGCTGACCAGCACCGCCGAGCGCAGGTTCCGCTCGCGCATCATACGGGCGACGGAGGCGAGCGACTGGACCGACCGCTCGCCCGCTTGCTCGGTCAGCACCGCCTCCGGGGGGACGCCGGAACGGATCAGGTAGCGGCCGCTCACCACCGCCTCACTCACCGTATCGCCCGGCGCGGTGCCTCCCGTCAGGATCAGCCTCGGCGCCGTCCCCCGCCGGTACAGCTCCAGTGCGTGGTCCAACCTGGAGCGCAGCACCGGCGACGGCCGCCCGTCGTACTGCGCGGCACCGAGGACGACGATCGCGTCGGCCGGACGGGGTAAGTCCCTGCGTCCGTAGATGAAGATCGCCACCACCACTACGATCCACGCGGTAGCGAGAATGCTCGCGATGGACAGCAAGAAGCGAAGCAGACCACGGAGCATGCGTCAGTCGGGAAAACGGCGCAGCCGCTCCCGCAGTTCTACGGGAGCGAGCTCGTCGTGAAGGAAACTCCGCGCTGCGTCGGGTCCGGCGGCAACGGCCTCCGCCACCTCGTGGAGCAGAGCGGCGTCGGCTCCGGCACTGAAGTGCTCGGCACGCAGCAGAGCCTCATCCGCCTGATCTTCCCACTCCTGTGTGGCACAGGCGAGCGCGGTGAGAAGCTGCAGTCCGGCGTCTTCCGGCGCCTCCAGGGAAGCGAGGTGGAGCTCTTCGGCGGTGTCGGTGAGGCGGTCCGCTTCCAGCAGCGCCAACCCGTAGAGCGCCCGGGAGGCCGCCTGGTCGCCCGCCGCTCCAGGACCCTGTTCCCAGGTTGCCACCGCTTCTTCCGGGCGCCCGGCCCGGAGGTAGGCGGCAGCGAGGAGACCCGTCGTGGCCGCGTCGCCCGGGTCTAGGTCACGCGCGGCGCTCAGCTCCCGGATGGCTTCGTCCAGCATTCCTTCCCGCGTCAGATAGCGGCCGTACGCCAGCCGCGCCACCACCACGTTAGGCCCCGTCAGAGCCGCGAGGCGGAGAGTGCTCTCGGCTTCCGGGTCGTCCATTGCCGCGAGGCCTTCCCCCGCCAGGGCGAGCAGGGCGGGATCGGCGGGCTCCAGGAGGAGGCAGCGCCGAAAAAAGTCGTAGGCTTCGCCGTGCGCTCCGCGCGCGCGTGCGGCGGCCCCCTGCCACCCGAGCAGCGTCGCGTCGTCAGGATGGCGGTCCGCGGCACCCGCGAGAACGGCCGAGGCCTCTTCCCACCGCTCCTCGTCTCCCAGCGCTGCCGCCTCCGCGAGCGACCGCTCGATATCGTCTTCAGGCGTCATGGCTGCGAAGGGGAGTGCAGTGCCTGGGGCGGGACTCGAACCCGCAAGCCTTGCGGCCGAGGATTTTAAGTCCTCTGTGTTTACCGGTTTCACCACCCAGGCGTCTGCCGATCAGCCTGCGGCGCCGCTCCGGGCGTGCGCCGCCGCGCGTAAGCGCTGCAGGTTCTCCGCCACGCCTCCCGCCGCGCCGAAGACGGCAGAGCCCGCGATCAGCACGGTAGCGCCCGCGGCGACCACTTCCGCGGCCGTGTCCGCGTTGATCCCTCCGTCCACCTGCAGCTCGACCTGGCCCTGCAGGTTCCGTTCGATGAGCTGGCGGCGGAGCCGGATCACCTTGTCACTCATCGTCCCGATGTATGCCTGTCCGCCGAACCCCGGATTCACGGTCATCACGAGCACCGAGGCGGTGAACGGCAGGATCTCCGCCAGCGTCGAGAGCGGAGTCGCCGGATTGATCGCGACACCCGGCGCGATCCCCAGCTCGCGGATCCGCTGCAACGTACGGTGGAGGTGGGGACAGGTTTCCTGGTGGACGGTGATCCGGTCTGCACCCGCGTCGAAGAACTCCCCGATGTAGCGCTCCGGCGCCTCCATCATCAGATGGACGTCGACGGGCAACTCCGTCGCGCGCCTCACCGCCGCCGTCATGGGAGGGCCGAAGGTGAAGTTGGGGACGAACCTGCCGTCCATGACGTCGACGTGGATGCGGTCGGCGCCGCCGCGCTCCGCGACGCGGACCTGCTCGGCGAGGCTGCCCAGATCCGCCGACAGGATCGAAGCGGCGAGCAAGATCCTCACGGATCCGGATGCCGCGACGCGCGCACCACTTGTGTGCCGTCAGCGGTACCGAATATCACCGCCGAGGCGAACCCCAGGAACAGGCCGGTACAGAGGACCCCGGGCCGGGCGTTCAGCTCGGCCTCGAGCCGTCCGGGGTCGGAGATCCCGTCCGCGAAGTGGCAGTCGAACAACCAGTGGCCACCATCGCTGACGAACGGCACCCCGGCCTCGATTTCGCGCAGCTCCGGCGTGCTCCCCAGCCCGGCGAGAAAGGGTCGCTGGGCTTCCGCACCGAAGGGATCCACCTCGACCGGAAGCGGGGCGCGGGAGCCGAGTCGCTCCACCCGCTTGGCTGCATCCGCCACGACGATCATCTGGTGCGAGACGCTGGCCACGATCTTTTCGCGCAGCAGCGCGCCGCCCAGCCCCTTGATCAGCCGGAGGTCCGGGTCCACTTCGTCGGCGCCGTCTATGGTGAGGTCGGGCGTCGCCCCGGCTGCGAGGTCGCAGAGCGGGATTTCCAGATGGCGCGCGAGCTGCTCGGTGGCGCGAGAAGTGGGGATGGCTCGCAGATCGGCCCATTCGCCCTGCGCGCGGCGCGCGGCGACGTGTTCGAGCACGAAGCGCATCGTCGAGCCGGTGCCGAGCCCCAGCACCATGCCGTCCTCGATCCAGTCGCACGCGCGGCGGGCGGCCCGGCGCTTCTCGGACGCATGCGTGTCGCCGGCTTTGCTGCTCAGACTACTCCCAGGAGCGGCGCTTTTGCGCGTCGCGCGCGACTATCCGCGGGCGCGGATGGAGGTTTCTGCTCGGTACGGCTGGAACTCGCAGCCGCCGCCGAACGGCAGGTACGCCGTTTCCGGCGCATCGGCTGCGCCAGGGGGGGCGAATACCGGGACGCCGTCGTATTCCGCGATCCGTTCTACCTGGTCGGCCGCGAGCGTCACCGGAAGACCGAACTTCACCCAGCGCCGATCTCCGAAAGCCACGGCCTGGTCGCGGATGAACCAACTCCGCCCCGCGGCGTCGCCATCGGTCTGGCAACGCGCGACGGGAATCGCCTCCCGGACGCGGCTCAGTGGTAGCGGCGCGGGTGGGGGCAGCGGCGGCGGCTCGGCCGGCTGGCTCGAAAGCAGATCTCCCAGGCCCAGCTTGATGCCCGCGAGGAGGCGGGGTGTCAGCGCGAAGCGGTCGTTCCCCCAGTTGGGCCCGGTAGCCGCCACCCCCGCCCAGGGTCCGCCCGCGGAAAATGGGGATTCGTACCCGCGCAGAGAAAATTCTCCGAACAAGCCGACGCTCCGGGAAAGCGGGACCAGATCCACGCCGCCGCCGAGCACCCCCTGACCAAAGGTGCGGACGGTCGGGACCTCGTCGCATCCGACTGCCGCTTCCTGCTCCGAACAAACGGCATCGGCAGCTCCGGAACGGTTCATCGTGAGCCCGCCACCTCCAAGGAACAGGTACGTCGACGCGAGCCACTTCGCCATGTCGGTGCGGGCGACGAAGGGGCGGAACACCAGATCGAGGTCGTAAAAGTGCTTGTCGACGGTTTGCGGCTGCACGTCGAGGTAGTCGGCGAGCAGGGGTTGCGCGTCCGGCGTCAGGAGGGGCGAGGCGAAGTACCCGTAGTTGAGCCGCACTCCGATCCGGGGATCCGTCCAGTAGGTCGCGCTGGCACCGAGCGCCGGGCTGCTCAGCGGTGCACCCTGACCCCGCAACGCGTCGCCGGCGACATCCCCCGCCCAGGATCCGCCTACGTAGAAGCCGAGGTCGAACGCGCTAGCCCGGCGCACGGTGGTGGTGTCCTGAGCGGTCGCCGGAGTGGCGATGAATACCGCGGTCAGCAGAGCGCTACCGATCGAGCTTCGCATGATCTCCGCTGCGAATGAAGGTTGAAGACGACCCTCGCGAGCCCGGCTCGGGAAGGGACGATTCAATGTAATCTCACCCGCGGGAAAACGCGAGGGAAAGATGAAGGGGGTGCCCTCGGGCACCCCCTTCACGTCCTGCCGGCGTAATGCTACCGCCGATTTTGTCGGGCGTCAGCCGCGGACCCGGATCTGCTCTTCCGCGTTGTACGGCTGGAACTCGCACCCGGTGCGTACCGGGACGTAGATCACCTGGAACGGCGCCTCGGCACCGGCTTCGGTGAACACGCTCACGCCC
>JBPCJG010000003.1:0-6122 GCA_051005515.1 Longimicrobiaceae bacterium | reverse complement strand
CGGACATCGGCGACGGCGCTCTGATGATCGGCGGCGACTATCGCCAGCGGATCGCCGCGAGTGCTCCGCTGGATTTCGCGTTCACAGCGGGCGTGCAGGGGGTCCTGGGGGACGCCGATGCCGTCGGAGGCCAGGCCGGAGTCAGCCTCGGACACACCTTCCGGCCTGCCGACTCACGGTTGATCATCACGACGTACGTCCACCCCCGTCTCGCCCTGATCGACGGTTTCGGGCCGGACGACGATCTCGACCTCGATCTGCTGGCCGACCTCGGTACCGACGTGGTGCTCACCGGGAACCTGATCCTGCGGGTCGGCATCAACCTCGGCGACGGCGCGAACTTCGGCGTGGGGCTCGCCTGGCGCTGAAGGGAGTCCACACACGCAGTCGCCGGGTGCCCGCCAGCCCTTCCGCGGCGGCTGACCGGTGGCCAGCTACTTCTCGATGGTTTCGACGGGCATGACCACCAGGTTGTACAGCCGCCAGTCGATGCCGGCGGCGTGTTCAGCGATTTCACTGATTCTCCGAGCCACATCGCGCTGCTCTTCGAGCACCACGAACAGCTCCCCCGATATGACGTGCCCCTCTTCGCGAAGGCGTACGTCGGCATCTCGTACCGCAGGCAGACCGCGTAGCTCGTCCCGAAGGCGGTCTTCGAGGCCGAGGGGCTTTCCCTCGGATACTTCGGTGGGACGCTGATCCATCAGGGCGGCCATCGCGTTCTTCACGTTGCTGAAGCCGTCCTTGACTACGTCGAGCGAGATGAATCCGGCGGCGACGGCGTCCGCCCACCAGAGGCCCAGTCCGAGCCCGAGGATCCCCAGGATCGCGGCCGCCGCCGTCATCCAATCGGCCTTGTTCATGGTGGCGTCGGCGTGCAGCGTCTTCTCGTAGAGATCCTCCGCCAGCGGCAGCTTCATGCGACCCAGCACGACGGGTGGGATCATGCTGTAGATCAGGGCCACGATCATCACCCACCCCGACCAGAGATGCCAGCCGAACAGATCGAAGTGGCCGAGTGTCGGATGGTGCTGCGTGATCAGCGACATCGCCGCGTCGTAGAGCATGTACAGGCCGAGCACCAGGATGGCGACCGCCGCCACCAGGAATGCCAGCAGCGTGGCCCGCCGATAGCCATAGGGGAACGCCCGCGTGGGCGAGCGATCGCGATAGCGCATCGCCACCAGGAACGAGATGGGCGGGATCAGGCTCAGCACGTCCTCGATCCAGGCGGTCTTCATCGCCTGTGACGCCCCCATCGTCAGGTACATGACGGCGATGATCGTCAGCAGAAAGAAGATCGTGACCCACTCGAGGTGTCGGGCCCTGTCGAGCTTCTCCTGCTTCGCGTCCGGCAGACGGTAATCGGGTCGGGTCTTCATGGCCGTGCGGCCTCCCGCAGGCGGGCGGCGACCCATGTCTCGTCCGCCCTTCGCAGCAGGAAGTCCTCGAGCCGCATGAGCAGCGCGTTCTCGCCGGGCGGCACGGCCATGACATGCGGATCGGTCCGGAGGCGAATCGCGGTGGGGCGCAGCCCCATCCCCTCGATCTCCCACGCTTCCGCCGCCACCGGGCCGTCGCTACCGGCGAAGGTGTCCCGGACGACGACCCTCGCCCCCCGGTCTTCGAGCAGATCCCGCACTCCGCTTCCCTTCCTCACCGCGACGGAGACACCCTCCAGGTCGGAAAGCATCGGCCCGGAAGCCGGCACCCCGACGACCGTGCGGCTGGTGTAGTAGGGCAGCGTGAACCCCACGTGCTTCTTCCACGGGTTGGAGGTCGTGATGCCCCCGATCACCACGTCGAGATCCTGATGCATGAGAGCGTCGAAGTGCTCTTCGGCGCTCCCCCACCGCCAGTCGACGTCCACGCCCAGTTTGTCGGCGAAGCCCGCCAGGAGCGTTCCCTCTACCCCGCCGGGCTGGCCGGGCGGCTGCCCCGTCACCCAGGGGCCGCTGGGCTCGACTCCGACGCGGAGCGTCCCGCGCTCGAGCACCTGCTCCAGCGCATGATCGGGGTCGCGGGGATAGGGGTGACAGCCAGCGCCGGCCAGCAGCACCACCGCCAGCCCCAGCGAACGGGTACGCAGGGAGGGCGTAGACATCCCCTCACCCCTTCCGCCGCGCCAGCTTCTTCGCCCGTCGCCAGAGCTTCTGCGACCGCGTCCCCGCCTCCTCGCGGGCCGAGCGAAAGATCTCCCGAAAGCGCTCGGTGAACGACACGACATCTGCTTCTGTCTCCCGCCGCAGCTCCTCCAGCCGCGCGGGCTCGATCCTCAGCAATGTCGCCAGCTCCCGCAGGACGGGCTCCTCCTCGGGCGAAACGAGGCCGTCGCCGGCGGCGGTGACCACCGCCAGGTCGATCAGCTCCTCGCGGTCCGCCGACCCCAGCTCCGCCAGGGCGGTCCGCTGCTCCGGGGTCCACTCCGAGAGCGGCGGCTCACCGTCGGCGAGCTGCGCCGTCTGGAGGCTCGCGACCACCGCCCGGCGGAGCGCCGGGAGCCGCGGGTCGCGCTCCGCAGGGACAATGCCGCTCACGTCGCGCCCCGAGCGCTCGGCGAACTGCGCGATCGCCGCGCGCCCGAGTGCGAGCGTGGCAAGGTAGTTCAGCGCGCCGGTGACGGCGACGCCCACGCCGGGGACGAACCGGGCGAGAGAGCGGCGGGCCACCTGCCCCGCCGCCACCTTCACCACCGTCCCGGCTGCCGCCTGTCCGCCGAACGACGTCGCGGCGGAAGCGAGGAAGAGCGTGCGGATCTCCCGCGCCGGATCTTCGAGCGTCACGCCGAGCAGGGCCGCGATCTCCAGCGCCAGGTCGCGCTGCTGCTCCGCCACGTACTGCCAGTCGGCCACCAGTCCGAGCGCCGCGATGGCGGAGCCGAAGCCGGGCAGCACCGCGGGGATCGCGGTCGCGGCGCCGATGGCCGCGGTCCGCCGCGCGCGCTCGCGCGTCCGCTCCCACGCCAGCGCCACCGCGTCCGTTTCGTCGCGCTTCGCGCTCCAGCGCTCCATCTCCGCCGCGACGCGTTCCGGCAGTTCGGCCGGGACGTCGATTGCCGAGTCGATCGTCTCCCGCAGCCGTCGCGCGACGCGGCCCCGGTCCCGATCCGACAGCTTCAGGTAGCGGCTGACTCCCAACCGCTCGCGGAACTCGTCTGCGGCGGTGGCGGCCATCCGCCGCCAGCGGCCGGTGCCATCCTCGTCGGCGTTGGACGAAATGGAGGTGATCGCTTGCTTGTTGCTCATAGCGTGCGTCGCAGTGGCGGAGAGGGGAAGGGTCGTCGATGCGATCGGCGCCCCGCGAAGGGTGTGCCCTGACGGGAAACGTACAGGATGTTCGAATCAGCGCTGGGCGCGTAGATTGCTGAATGCCATCCCGGAAGTCCTTGAATCGCCCATCATGGTGGAACTGGGACGTCGTCTTCACTCCCCATGTCGAAGCTCGTATGGAGGAGCGCGGCGTTTCGGAGGTGGAGCTCCGAACAATGCTGGAGGACGCAACTCGAATTGAACCCGCTCGGCACCCGGACCGCCATGTCGTGCACACCCGCCGCTTCGACGATCCATGGATCGTCGTTTTAGAACCGGATTTCGACGACCGTCTCCTGTTCGTCGTGACCGCTTACGCTCGCGAGCATCGGCAATGAGCAACGTCTCACTTCAGGTAACCTATCGCAAAGGGAAGCCGTTCGCCGCGTACATCTATCTTCCCCGGGCCCCGGGCCAGAAGAGCACCCGGACTGAGGAGGTCTCTCCGGAGCTGCTGATCGACTACGCGGCCGATGGTTCGCCGCTGGGCATCGAGATCGTCTCTCCCGGCTACGTGACCGAGGATGAGATCAACCGCGCCTTTGATATTCTCGGTATTGGTCGCCCCACGGCGGCCGAGCTGGCGCCGCTCAGCGCCGCCTGAGCCTCACCGCGCCGCTTCCGCCCGCAGCAGCACGGCGCCGGGGCCCTGCAGGCGCAGTGCCCCGGCGCCGTCCAGCTCCCACCCCGTGCCCCCGCCGCCGAAGCGCGCTTCCTCGCTCGCGAGCGCGACCCGCCACGCCGCCTGCGGCGGCGGCCGGGTCGCGTCGCGCTCGTGCAGGTCCGCCGCCACGCCGCCGCCGAGCGCAGCCACCAGCAGGAGTGCGCCGCCCCGCGCCGCACTCCTGCGCAGAGCTACGCATCCCGTACCGAGCGCCGCGGCGGCGAAGTGGTCGCGGCCGCGGTGGCGGAGCGCCGGCTCGGACCGGCGTAGCGCGGACAGCTCGCGGGGGAGCCGGAGCACGCCCGCGTGCTTCGGCTCCGACCGTTCCTCCCAACACAGCTTCGACGCGAGAAAGGTGGCTTCCGCCTGCGGGTCGGGGATGTGCTCGCGCGCGGCGGGATCGGCGAAGGCGGAAAAGTGGCGGAACTCGCGGCGGCGTCCCTCCGTTACCAGCCGTCCCAGCTCCTGCGGGTGGTCGGTGAAGTAGAGAAAGGGGGTGCTCGCCGCCCACTCCTGCCCCATCCAAAGGAGCGGCGTGTACGGCGACAGGAGCAGCAGCGCGCACGCGGCGCGGAAGACCGCCGGCTCCACCTGGTGGTTCAGCCGCTCGCCGAGCGCCCGGTTGCCCACCTGATCGTGGTTCTGGACGCTGTGGACGAAGCGCGGCGGCGGGATGTCCCTGGCGGGAGTGCCGCGCGGGCTCCCGTCCGACCCGTACGGCTCGCCCTGATGAAACCAGCCGCGCCGCAGCGTAGCAGACAGGTCCGCCGCCGAGCCGGTGTAGTTTCGGTAATACCCTTCGCGGTCCCCCGCGACCAGCCGGCGGAGCTGGTGGTGGAAGTCGTCCGCCCAGACCGCGTCCAACCCATATCCCCCTTCCTCGATCGGCAGCACCAGCCGGCGCTCGTTGCGCTCGTCTTCGGCGATCAGCAGGAAGTGGCGGTCAGCGGCCAACTCCGGCCGCACCCGCGCGCGCAGCTCGCGGAGCAGGTGGACCGGCGACGTGTCGCGGACGGCGTGCGTGGCGTCGAGCCGCAGCCCGTCCACGTGGTATTCCCGCGCCCAGTGCAGCGCGCTCCCGATCGCCAGCTCACGCACCGGCCGGCGGGAGTAGTCGATCGCCGCGCCCCACGGGGTGTGCTCTGCTTCATCAAAGATCCGCCCTGAGGTGAGCGCAGGGAGATAGTTGCCTTCCGGTCCGAAGTGGTTGTAAACGACGTCGAGGATCACCGCAAGGCCGCGGGCGTGCGCCGCGTCGATCAGCCGGCGCAGCCCTTCCGGCCCACCATAGGCGTGATGTGGCGCGAACCAGTAGACGCCGTCGTATCCCCACCCCCGTCGCCCTGCGAACTCCACGACCGGCATCAGCTCTAGCGCGGTCACGCCCAGCTCCACGAAGTGGTCCAGGTGCTGGATGAGCGCCTCGAACGTCCCCTCCTGCGTCGCCGTTCCCACGTGCAGCTCGTACACGCTCAGGTCTTCGAGCATGACCCCGCGCCAGCTCCCGTCACTCCACGAGAAGTCGGCCGGATCGACGATTTCGGACGCTCCGTGCACCCCCTCCGGCTGGGAGCGCGAGGCCGGGTCGGGAACGCACTCGCCGCCTACGGCGAAGCGGTAGCGATCGCCCGCACCCGCGCCTTCGACGAGCGCCGCGAAGTGCCCTTCTTCCTCGCTTACCAGAGGATGGAGCTCGACGCCGGCTTCGCCGCGTGGAGGCCGAACTTCGACGTCCACCCGATCGTGCCCCGGGGCCCAGCCGCGGAAGCGGACGCCGCCTTCCTCCACCGTCGCCCCGAGGGGCCGGGCCGCACCGATCATCCGGCCGGTCGCGGTGAGCCCCGGGACCGGCGCCGCATGGCCACGAGCGACCGGCCCGCCAACTCCACGATCTCGCCTCCGGGCACGAAAACGGTGCCCGCGCGGATCTGCGGAGCCGCCGAATCGAGCACCACCTCGTAGACGGTGCCAGGCGTGGCACGCGGAAGCGTGAACTCCACCGCCGCCGGAACCGAGTTGAAGAGGAGCAGAAAGGAGTCGCCGGTGACGCGCTCCCCGCGTTCGCTCCAGGCAAGCAACGCGTCTCCACCGAGACGCATTCCGAAGCAGTGGAAGTCCTGCGTGTCCCACTCCCCCTGGGTCATCTCCTC
>JBPCJG010000002.1:0-6073 GCA_051005515.1 Longimicrobiaceae bacterium | reverse complement strand
CGAGCGCGCCCTCGCGCGGGGAGCACACGTCTACGCGGAGATCTGCGGGTACGGAACGACCAGCGACGCGCACCACATGACCGCGCCGCGCCCCGACGGCGCGCAGGCGGCGCGCGCGATGCGGCTCGCGTTGCGGAGCGCCGCCACCGACGCCTCCGAGGTCGAGTGGGTGAACGCTCACGGCTCGTCGACTCCGCTGAACGATTCCGTGGAGTCTCAGGTCATCCGCTCGGTGCTGGGGGAACACGCCGACCAGGTCTGCGTCAGCGGCAGCAAGGGGTACCACGGGCACGCGCTGGGGGCGAGCGGGGCGATCGAAGCGGCCATCACGGCGCTGGGCATGGAACGGAGCTGGATCCCTCCCACCCTCAACCTCGACGTGCCCGGTGAGGCGTGCGACCTGTCCTACGTACGGGGGGACGGCGAAACGACTCCTGTCAGCGTGGCGATCTCGAACTCCTTCGGCTTCGGCGGGATCAACGCCGCGCTGGTGCTGCGCCGCAACGGTGACGATGCCGGGGAAGCAGCGGGGAACATCCCTCGGAGTGCTGGATACTAGCGACGTTGCGCCAGCGCCGGTTGTACAAAGCCGGCGCGCAAAGAACGGCACCCCAGCAGCAGATTCGGGTACCAACCTCCATGCGCTCCACGGATGGGTGAGACGTGACGATCTCTGCCTCGGGTCCTGAGCGGCGTGCCTCCGCGGCTGTGCGGGCGCGCTGCTCTTTGCTATCTACCTCCTGACCACCTCCTCTATGTTTCTGAGTTCGCGTGCTCTGGACTCCTTCGATCAATACCTGCACGATGTAGAAAAATACCCGCTCATCGACGATGTCGCCGAAGAGCGGCGGTTGGCGCACCGCGCCCGCGCCGGAGACAAGGAGGCCGCGGAACGGCTGGTGACGGCGAATCTGCGCTTCGTCATCTCCTACGTGAAGAAGTATCAGGGACGCGGCCTCGGGCTCGCCGAGCTGGTCTGCATCGGCAACGAGGGGCTGCTCAAGGCGGTCAAGAAGTTCGATCCCGACAAGGGCGTCAAGTTCATCTCGTACGCCGTCTGGTGGATCCGCCAGACGGTGCTCCAGGCGCTCGCGGAGCAGACCCGCTCCGTCCGCATCCCGCTGAACCAGAACTCCAACCTCGTCCGCCTGTCGCGCATGGACACGGCGCTCACGCAGAAGCTGGGGCGCTCGCCCACCGACGAGGAGATCGCGTCCGAGATGGGAGAACCCATCGAAACCATCCGCGCGCTGCGGAGGGTGGCGGCCAGCGAATTGTCGCTGGACGCTCCTCTCGACCGGGGTGACCGCGATTCGGCTTCGTTCGGCGAGCGCTTCGCCGGCTCGGAGGCGGAGGAGATCGAGGAAGAGGTGGAGTCGCAGGCGCGCCGGGAGTTCCTGGAGCGCATGTTCGAAAAATACCTGACCGAGCGGGAGCGGCGCATCCTCTACCTCTACTACGGACTGGACGAAGGCGAAGAGCGCACGCTCGAACAGATCGGCACGCTGCTGGGGGTCACCCGCGAACGCATCCGCCAGATCCGCAACCGCGCCTTCGAGAAGCTGCGGGAAAGCCCAGACGGATCCGCTCTGGAGGGCTTCTGGGCGATGAGCTCGTAAGCGCGTGAGGTGAGGCGGTCGCGGCGGAGCTTGCCACGAAGCGGGGCGGGGATGGATCTCCGCCCCGCTTCGTCGTGTGGCCAGCCGAGGCGCGTCCGCTGCTTCGCTGGGATCGGTGGCGCGCTGCTGCTGACGCTCGCTGCCGGCACCAACGCGGACACCGCGCGCTTACCGCACGACCGACTGCACAGTCCGGCGACGCCGTGCGACTCGGTTGGAGACGAACGCTCGCGCTGTCTCGCGCGCCTGATCCCCACGTCTCTGTACGAGCCGATCGCCGCCCCGCTGAGCCGTACCCACGGTCACGCCATCGCGGCTCTACTTGCGCGGCCCCGGATATGAGATCGATCTCGATCCCGGCTTGAGACTGTCACGTTGGGGCGGTTTCATTTCCGTCGACCCGCGGCGACGATAGTGAAACGATGCCACGGAATGGTCGGGGGCAGCAAGACGACAGAGCGAGTCGCAAGATCAGCCAAGTCACCGCTCCTCCGCAAACAGGTCCCTACGTATCCTGGGTGTCGAGCACCCGGCGCACCTCCGTCAGCAGCCGGTTGAGCGGAAAGGGCTTCTGGAGAAATGGCGTTTCCGGCCGCAGCAGCAGATCGAGCGTAGAGCTGTCGTCGGCGTAGCCGGACAGGTAGAGGACGCGCAGCCCGGGACGATCGAGCCGCAGACGGCGGACCATGTCCGGACCGCTCATTCGCGGCATCACGACGTCGGTTACGACTACGTCCGGACCGGGATCGGTTTCCTCGAAGAGTCGGATCCCCTCTCTGGCGTCCGCGGCGACCATTACACGGTAACCGGCTCCGGTGAGCACCCGTCTGACGGTTTCCCGCACCGCGGCTTCATCTTCAACCACGAGGATGGTTTCGCCCCTCCCCGCCGCTTCCCTCTCCCTTTCCTCGAAGGTGACTTCGACGTGCGGGGCATCTGCTGCACGTGGGAGCAGCACGTGGAAGGTCGTGTCTTCACCCGGTTGGCTCGTGACCCAGACGGCACCACCGCTCTGCTGCACGATCCCGTACACCGTCGACAGCCCCAACCCCGTTCCGTGTCCGATTTCCTTGGTGGTGAAAAAGGGCTCGAAAATGCGACCCTGCACTTCGGCGGGCACGCCGTGCCCGTCGTCTCGCACCCGCAGCGCGAGATAGTCTCCGGGTCGGACGTGCGCCGTCCCGGCGTCCCGCGTGCCCTGCGCATCTTCAACCCGGACGGGTGCGGTTTCGATCGTCACCCTCCCTCCCGGCCCCATTGCGTCCCGCGAGTTCACCACCAGGTTGACGAGGATCTGTTCGATCTGGCCGGGGTCCGCGAAAACACTCCCTTCCGCGCGCAGTCGCATGGTCAGCTGCACGTCTTCACCGATCAGACGCCGCAGCATGCTCTCGGTTTCGACCACCACGTCATCCAGCTCGATCAACTGCGGCTGCCGCGCCTCGCGGCGGCTCAACGCCAGCAGCTGGGCCGTCAGACGCGCCGCGCGGTCGGCGGCGCGCCGGATCTCGCGCGTGTCGCCGCTCGCGGGATGACCTTCGCCGAGTTCCAGAAGCAGGAGCTCGGCGTTGCCCCGGATAGCGGTCAGAAGGTTGTTGAAGTCGTGGGCGATTCCTCCCGCGAGCCTCCCGACCGCTTCCATCTTCTGCACATGCCTGAGCTGTCCCTCGCGGCGGCGCAGCTCCTCTTCGGCCCGCTCCCGGTCGCGCTGGAGTTCACGCTTCATCTGCTCGGTGTCGCGGTGGACTGATTCCAACTCGAGCGAAGACGCCGCGGCGGCCGCGACGTCCTCGAGAGCCGCGAGTTCCCGAGCCGCCCAACGCCGGGGCTTGTCCTCCAGAACGCAGACGGCCCCGGCGAAGCCGGTCACCAGACCCGCGAACGGGGCCCCTGCGAAGGCGCGCGCGTTCTCGTCGGGCGCCAGTCCGAACCCGGGATCGGCAATCAGATCGCCGCAGGAAATCGACCGGGTCGCAAGCCGCTGGTACGCTGGCGGGAGCGCACCCGCCGCGATGCGCCGGCGCGCCGGAGTGGACCCTACTCGAAAGCGGAAGATCAGGCTTCCTCCTCCCTGCTCTCGCAGATGGACCTCCGCCACAGTCGTGGCGGTTACGGCCCAGGCCAGACGGGCTACGCGCTCGAGGGCGGCGAACGACGGCACACGCACCTCGGGAGCCGACGACCGGGGCCGCGGACGGGTCTGCTGAGTCTGCGGGTTGTTCAAGGAAAAGAGGGCGGGAGAAACGGCACTGCCTTCGGCCACTCGGAAAGCTCGGTGGGGCGGCTTCGCAGGCACGGCGGGAGTCAGTCGATCAGCTCACCCTGGCGGCGGAAGCGCGATACTAGCAGGTCACGGTTGAGGCGGGCAATGTAGTCCACGCTGATCCCTTTGGGACAGGCCTCCTGGCAGTCGCCGTGGTTGGTGCAGTGGCCGAACGCCTCCTCGGACATCTGCGCCACCATGTGGTTGACCCGGCGATCCCGCTCCGGCTGCCCCTGGGGGAGGAGGTTGAGGTGCGACACCTTGGCGGCGGTGAAGAGCATCGCCGAGGCGTTGGGGCAGGCGGCGACGCAGGCGCCGCAGCCGATGCACTCCGCCGCGTCGAACGCGAGCTCTGCGTTCTCGACGGGCACCAGGATGGAGTTGGCGTCAGGGGCGCTCCCGGTACGCACGGACACGTACCCGCCCGCCGCGATGATCCGATCGAAGGCGGAGCGGTCCACGACCAGGTCCCGGATCACCGGGAAAGCCGTCGCCCGCCAGGGCTCGACCCAGATCTCGTCCCCGTCGCTGAACTGGCGCAGGTGGAGCTGGCAGGCGCTGGTGTGCTTCTGGGGACCGTGCGCGAAGCCGTTGATCATCAACCCGCAGGAACCGCAGATCCCTTCCCGGCAGTCGCTGTCGAAGGCGATCGGTTCGCCCCCGTCGAGAATGATCCTCTCGTTGACCGCGTCCAGCAGCTCCAGAAAGGACATGTCGGGCGAGACGTCGGGCGCTTCGTAGCGGACGAAGTCGCCGGCGGCCGAGGGCAGCGGCTGCCGCCATACGTGCAGCGTCAGGTTCACTTGTAGCTCCGCTGTGAAGGAAGCACGTGCTCGAACTCCAGCGGCTCCTTGTGCAGCTCGGGCGGCGAGTCGGGGCCGGTATACTCCCATACCGCAGTGTAGGAGTAGTGCTCGTCGTCGCGCTTGGCTTCGCCCTCGTCCGTGGTGTGCTCTACCCGGTAGTGCGCCCCGGCCGACTCGTCGCGGTTCAGCGCATCGCGGCACATCAGCTCGCCGAACTCCAGAAAGTCCGCCACCCGTCCGGCCTTTTCCAGCGACTGATTCAGGGTAGCCGCGCTGCCGGGAACGCGGACGTCGCTCCAGAACTCCTCCCGCAGGGCGGGGATCAGCTCGAGCGCCTTGCGCAGCCCCTCCTCACTGCGCGCCATCCCGCAGTACTCCCACATGATCCTGCCGAGCTCCCGATGAAACGAATCCACCGTGCGGCTCCCGTCGATCGCGAGCAGCCGGTCGGCCGTGTCCATCACCGCGGCCTCCGCCTCGGCGAAGGCGGGATGCGAGGGCTCGATGCCGTCCGCCTTCGCGTCCGCGAGGTAGTTGCCGATCGTCAGCGGCAGGACGAAGTAGCCGTCCGCGAGCCCCTGCATCAACGCGCTCGCTCCCAGCCGGTTCGCCCCGTGGTCCGAAAAGTTCGCTTCGCCGGCGACGTGCAGTCCGGGGATGGTGCTCATCAGATTGTAGTCTACCCAGAGGCCGCCCATGGTGTAGTGCGGTGCCGGGTAGATGCGCATCGGCACCTCGTACGGGTTCTCTCCCGTGATCTTTTCGTACATCTCGAAGAGGTTGCCGTAGCGCCCGGCGATCGCTCCCCGTCCCAGCCGTCCGATCGCATCGCGGAAGTCCAGGTAGACGCCGACGCCGCTCGGACCGACGCCCCGCCCCTCGTCGACCACCTCCTTGGCGCGGCGCGACGCGATGTCCCGCGGCGTGAGGTTGCCGAAGCTCGGATAAAGCCGCTCCAGATAGTAGTCCCGCTCCGCCTCGGGAATCTCGTTCGCCGGCCGCTTGTCGCCGGCCTGCTTCGGAACCCAGATGCGGCCGTCGTTGCGGAGTGACTCGCTCATCAGGGTGAGCTTCGACTGGTACTCTCCCGCCGGGGGGATGGAGGTGGGGTGGATCTGGGTGAAGCAGGGGTTGGCGAGCCCCGCGCCGCGCTTGTACGCCCGCCAGATCGCGGTGACGTTGCACCCCTTGGCGTTGGTGGAGAGATAGAAGACGTTGCTGTAGCCGCCGGTCGCCAGCACCACCGCGTCCGCGACGTGCCGCTCGATCTCGCCGCTCACCAGGTCGCGGGCGATGATCCCCCGGGCGCGGCCGTCCACCACCACCAGATCCAGCATCTCGTGGCGGTCGTGCATGCGGACCTTGCCCGCGCGGATCTGCCGCTC
>JBPCJG010000001.1:0-4372 GCA_051005515.1 Longimicrobiaceae bacterium | reverse complement strand
TCCCCGTCGCCTCGCTGGCCGGGCAGGTCAATTCCGCCTCGGCTGACGTGCGGGGCACGGAAACGCTCGGCGAAGTTCGCGCCGGGGTGCGCCTCGGTAGTGACGAGTGGCTGCGGGTGGAGGTGGTCCGCGGCTACGCCGAGATCAGCCCTTCCTGGGGCGTGCGTGCGGCGGTTGGGATCGCGCGGTGAGGGCGAGGCGCCGCCTCGCCCCTACGAGTCGGGTGATGAAGGTGGCAGACAAATCTAGAAGTTTACTTCGCATCACAAAGTACTTGACGATTACGATCGGTGCAATTACCTTGCAGCCATGAGCACCGTTCGTCCCCTTCGCCCGCCCCCGCCGGAGCCGCTCGAGCTGCACGCTCGGGCGATGGACAACCTGCGCTACATCCGCGAAACCATGGAGCGGGCGGGGAGCTTCACGGCGCTGTCGGGTTGGAGCCAGGTACTGATCGGCGTCACCGCGATCGTGGCTGCCTGGTTCGCCTCCCGCCAGACCGACCCCACTGCCTGGGTCGCGGTATGGACCGTCGAGGCGCTCTGTGCTGCGGCGATCGGTGGGCTCGGCACGGCGCTCAAGGCGCAGCGTGCCGGGGTGCCGCTGCTCTCGGGTCCGGGACGCAAGTTCGTGCTCGGCCTCGCCCCCGCGCTGCTGACCGGCGGCATTCTCACCGTCGTGCTCTTCCGCACGGGGGCCCCCGGTCTGCTCCCCGGCGTTTGGCTCCTCCTCTTTGGCGTCGGATTGCTCGGGGCGGGAGCGGTCTCCGTCCGCATCGTCCCCCTGATGGGGCTCTGCTTCATGACCGTCGGCACCCTGGCCCTCGTCATGCCGGCGCATTGGGGCGACGCCTGGATGGCCGTGGGCTTCGGGGGGTTGAACCTCGTCTTCGGAGCCCTCATCGCGCGGCGGTACGGTGGCTGAAGCCAGTGTCCGCCTCGGTGAAGAGGGCGAAGATCCCACTGCTCCCCCTGCCCTGCGAGGCATCGCCGGAGCAGGGGTGGGCGATCCGCTCGACCGGCTGATCCACGAACGCATGCGGCTGGCGATCGTCAGTGCCCTCGCCGTCAACGACACCCTTTCCTTCAACGACCTCAAGGCCATGCTCGGGGCTACCGACGGCAACCTGAGCGTCCACGCACGGCGCCTGGAAGAGGCCGGCTACATCCGCTGCGACAAGGGATTCAGGGGACGGATTCCGCATACGGAGTACGTCCTCGAGCGCCGCGGCCGCGAAGCGCTGGAAAATTATCTCGCCCACATGGAAGCGCTGATCGACGCGGTGCGAGAGGGGTGATCCGCGATGGTCCTTTCTTTTTGCCCCGCAACTTTATGACACAAAGTAATTGGCACACGCAGGACCCCGCTCTCCATGTCGCGATCATCATGGACGGCAACGGGCGCTGGGCGACGCGGCGCGGTCGCCCTCGGGCCCTGGGACACCGCGCCGGCGCCCGAGCGGTGCGTCGCATCGTCGAGGCCGCGCCGGTTGCCGGGATCGGCACGCTGACACTGTATGCCTTTTCCGCCGACAACTGGTCGCGGCCCGAGCGGGAGGTGGGAATGTTGATGCGGCTCTTCCGCTCCTATCTGGCGAGCGAAACCGCTCGCTGCGTGGAAAACGGCGTGCGGCTTCGCCTGATCGGCCGACGCGATCGTCTCCCCGAACCGCTGCGGCTCGCGATGCACGCGGCGGAGGACAGCACGCGGGGTGGTGAGCGGCTGCTGCTGAGGATCGCGCTCGACTACTCCGCGCGCGACGCGATCGCCCGCGCCGCGGCCGCCTGGAAGGAAGATCTCGTGCCGTCGCGCGAGGAGTTCGCCCGCCTGCTGGACGGGTCGGACGGCGGGTGCGCGCCCAACGTCGACCTGCTGATCCGCACCGGGGGAGAGCAGCGGCTCAGCGATTTCCTGCTCTGGGAGAGCGCTTACGCGGAGTTGCATTTCTCCGCCCGCATGTGGCCCGACTTTGGACCGGCCGATCTGCACGCAGCCGTCGCGGACTTTCGCACCCGCGACCGCCGTTTCGGTGCCCTGCCCCGGGCGCTCGCCGGTTGATCCTCCCCGGGGCTGAATTCTCGAGGGCGTCGCCTGTTCATTTCACCAGATCAGCCCGCCGCATGATTAACACCCACCGAACCTATCTCGCCGAACTGTTCGGCGTTCGCCCCCTCCGCGGCAGCTACCCGGAAGCCCCGCTCGCCACCTCCCCCGCAGTCGAGGTGCTCGGCGCAGCCGTTCTGCTCGGGGGGCGGGCCGCGTGCTGCTGGGCGCACCGCTCTGGGGCCTCAATCTATCCGTGTGGATCGCGTGCCTGCTCGCCGCGGCGCGTCTTCTTCAGGTGCGCTGGGGCCTAGCCGCGTCGCGCTCACGCCGTCTTCTGCTGACGGGGGCGCTCATGTTCGCGCTGGCGGTGGCGTGGCGCGCATCCCCCGTGCTCGCGTTGCTGAACGCCGGCGCGGCGCTGTTGCTGCTCGCGCTCGCCGCCGGCGACCCGGCCGAGCGGCTTGCGAGCTCCGCAGGTCCGCGGTTGAATTTGTCGGCGGACACCACCAGGGCCGGCCGAGTCCCCCGCTGTTCTCGGCCCCGGGGTTGGGTCGAGGTCGACCAGCCAGATTTCGCCGCGCGATGGTGCCGGGGGCGGATTCACGAAGCGGCTTCGTCCTCGAGCGTGGCATCCCATAGCTCGCGCTCCTTCCCCTCGGCGGTCCACCCGTGCGGATCCGCCCTTAGCGCGGCGAACCCGGCGTTGATCGCGTCGAGAAGCCGGTTTCTTTCCAACAACTCGAGGGCTCGCTCGACGATCTGCTCCGAGGTCTGCCCGGTTTCGCCGGAGATCCGCCGGATCGAACGACGGCTGCGTTCCGAAATGCGTGTCTGCGGCACCGAATCCTCCGATAGGCGTTTACGCGCGTGTCAACGCAATCGTAATCAAGATCGTCAATTCCCTGCAACAGCGGTGACAATCACCGTAAGAAATAGATCCTCTCCCGGCCGGCGTCTGGCTCACCGCGACGCGGTGTCCTCCCGCCGCTCGATCGGCGCGGCCTCCGGCCAGAGCCGGTGCCTCCCACGCAGCAGAGGCGCCAGCGCCGCCAGCAGCCCCGAAACAGTGCGGAAGCGGTCCTCCGCCTCCGGGGCGAGACAGCGCAGGACCACCCGCTCCAGCTCAGCCGGAATCTGCACGTTGTGCAGCCGGGGCGACACTGCGTCGCGGGTGAGCTGGGGGTAGCGGGCGCAGAGCTCGTCCTCGTCCAGCGGCCCATCCTGCTCAGCGACGGCCTCGCTGCCGCCGCTGATCTCGTTGTACAGCTCCCAATCCTCCTCCTCGGGATCGGCCGGCTTGTCCGTAGGCCAGTGCCCCGTCAGCAGTTCGTAGAGGAGAGCCCCGAGCCCGTAGACGTCGATCGCGGGGGAAAGCGGCTCCTGCCGGATCTGCTCGGGAGCCATGTACGGCCCGGTCCCGAGCCGCTCCCCGGACGAGTCGCGCGCCTCCCGCTCCTGCACCACGTCGAAATCCACCAGCACGGGCACGCCCTCGCGCAGCAGGATGTTGGCGGGCTTCACGTCGCGGTACAGGTAGCCGCAGCGGTGCAGGTAGTGGATCGCGGCCCCCACGTGCATGGTCGCTCGGATCGCGTCGGGAACGTGCAGCCTGCGGCGGGGAAGCGCTTCCAGCACCTCGAAGAGCGAGGGGCCGGAAAAGTAGTCGAGCAGCAGGTAGGCGCGACCGTCGGCCTCGCCGCTGCCGAAGATCTGCACGATGTTCGGGTGGCGGAGCTTGCGGAGCACCTCCTCCTCACGGAGGAACTCCTCCGGCATGCCGCCGGCCGTCGCCGCGTCGGGCGCGATGATCTTGCCGGTCAGTGCGCACCAGTGGCGGTCGCTCCACACCTGGTAGAGCTCCGTGATGCGGCCGCGCGCCAGATGGCCGATCACCGTCAGCTCGCCCAGCCGGTCCCCCACCGCGAGGGAAAAGTCGTCCCGCGGACGCACCGGAACGTGGGTCCAGCGGCGCACCGCACCGAGGCCCTGGTAGCGCGGGCGGGAAACACCGGGGTCTGGCATCGGGTATCACGCTGCGGGAAACGAGTCGGCGCACATTCTGCAACGGCTGTACCCCACGCGAGCGTGTTGCCCTTTCGCCCCCTCCGCCGACAGGCTAACTTGTTTGCAACCAGGAGGATGCGATGAAAGCTCGGTGGATTTCGATGATCATGGCAAGCGCCCTGCTCGGTATCGGCACCCCTGCCGCCGCGCAGGGTTGGTCCCTTCCCACCCGCGAAATGCCCATGATGCCTGCCATGGCCGAGCTGCCGGGAAGCTGGCAGGGCTCCGCCGGGGCGTGGGCGGGAGCCGCGGCGCGGCTGGC